>NZ_LGHM01000008.1 GCF_001908185.1 Bradyrhizobium sp. AS23.2 | reverse complement strand
CCCGCTGTGCATTGTAGCGCAACCTGCTCTTGGCATGGCGGTCCATGGGAGCCAGCCGGCTCCCGGTCTTCCCTGCGCCCTCTTTCATGAGGGTGAGGCGACGAAGCAAAGCTCGGGCGAAACAAGCCGCGAGAATGAGAGCCCATGCCAGTCATTCAACAACGCTCTCGTGCCCCGGACGCAGCGCAGCGCCTCTTCGGCGGTGCGCTGCAGAGCCGGGGCCCATGCTGCAGCGATCCGTGTGGCTTCCTGGGTCCCGGCTCTGCGGGGCGTCACTGCGTGCCGCACCGCGTCCGGGACACGAGAGATGCGAATGCCGTTATCCCGCAATCCGTCATTGCGAGCGCAGCGAAGCAGTCCAGACCGCCGCCCGCGGAAAGATACTGGATTGCTTCGCTGCGCTCGCAATGACGATGTTGATGCAGTTGCGCACCAACGCTGCGCTCTCGTGCCCCGGACGCAGCGCAGCACGAAGTGGTGCGCTGCAGAGCCGGGGCCCATGCGGCAGTTATTGCCGCGGCCTCCTGGGTCCCGGCGCTGCGGAGCGTCACTGCGTGCCGCACCGTGTCCGGGACACGAGACCGTCCTTGTTAAACCGGCTTCCCCGTATACGGCATCGACGCCGTCAGACCTCCGTCCACCGGGAACGCCTGGCCGTTCACATAGGAGGCCTCGTCGCTTGCCAGGAACAGTCCCATCGCGGCGAGTTCGTGCGGCTGGCCGGGGCGCTTGAGCGGATTGAGCTGGCCGATCTTGTCGGAGGTGCCGCGCTCCTTGGCGCGATCGAAGATCGGCTTGGTCATGCCGGTCTCGATCAGGCCCGGGCAGACCGCGTTGATGCGCACGCCGGTGCCGGTGAGCGAATAGGCCGTGGTCTGCACCAGGCTGATGACGCCGGCCTTGCTCGCCGCGTAAGGATGACCGCTGGCGCCGGCCTTGAGACCCGCGACGGACGCGGTGAGCACGATCGCGCCGGACTGCTGCTTCACCATGTGCGGCATCGCATGCTTCACCGCGAGGAACGGTCCGATCAGGTTGACGCGCAAAATCTCCTGCCAGTGTTCCACGGTCTGCTCGCCGAGCGGGACGAGGCCGCCGGAGACGCCGGCATTGGCCCAGATCACGTCGAGCCGGCCGTGCGTCTTCACCGCCTTGTCGATGACGGCGATGACGTCCTTCTCGGAGCCCGCATCGGCGATCATCGCTTCCGCAGTGCCGCCCGCCTTCTTGATCTCCTCGACGGTCTCCTTCACCGCCTCGGTGCGATCAACTGCGATCAGCTTTGCGCCTTCCCTGGTGAACAGCAGTGCAGCCGCGCGGCCAATGCCGCTGCCGGCGCCGGTGATGATGACGGATTTGCCTTGCAAACGGCCCATGCGTTTCTCCCTTTGGCTCGCGCGCGACGCTTGCCGCGCGACGGAATTTCAAACAGAATTTCAAACGGTAAAGTGTCTTGAGACACGTTCGCTACTGACGTACAGCGACATTACACGGGATGGAAGAGTTTCGATGGCAGCCGCAGACAAGCCGAATGTGGTCACGACACGCTGGTGGTGGGTTCGTCATGCGCCGGTGCGCAACGATGGCGGAAACATCTACGGGCAGAGCGATATCGCCTGCGACACCAGCGACACCTACGTGTTCAATGCTGTTGCCAAGGTGCTGCCACGCAAGGCGGTCTGGTATTCGAGCAATCTGATGCGCACGCATCAAACGGCCGAAGCGATCTGGGCGGCCGGTTTCCCAAGGCCTGCGTCGATGAAATGGGAAGCGGACCTCGCCGAGCAGAATCTCGGCCGCTGGCAGGGCATGAACCGCGCCGAGTTCATCGCGAGCCGCCCCGTGGGCATGAGCTGGTTCGCCGACATCAACGAGCCGGCGCCCGGCGGCGAAAGCTTCATGGACCTCTACAACCGTACGCGCCGCACCATCGAGCGGATCAACATTGAGGCGGCCGGGCAGGACGTGATCGCGGTCGCCCATGGCGGCACCATCAAGGCCGCGCTCGGGCTCGCGCTCGACGGCCAGCCGGAGCGGGGGGCTCGCCTTCGATATCGACAATGTGTCGGTGACGCGGCTCGATTATTTCGCAAGCCCCGAGCGCACGGTCTGGCGGTTGCCGATGGTGAACCAGCAGCCATGGATCGCGGATGATGCGCACGCGGCGATGCATCAGCTGGCCGGACCGGAAGTCAAGAAGCTCGCGTGAGTGAGCTGTCATTCCGGGACGGTCCGCAGGACCGGGCCCGGAATCTCGAGATTCTCAGGTGGGCAATTGCGCACCATAGTACGATGCTTTGCATCGCTGCGTAACGACATCGAATACGAACATCAATCTGGGAGAGAAACATGACCTTGTTCGACATGAAGGGCAAAGTTGCCGTCATCACCGGCTCGACGCGCGGCATCGGGCTCGCGATCGCCGAGCGCATGGCCGAGCACGGCGCGAAGGTCGTGATCTCCTCGCGCAAGGCTGACGTCTGCGACCAGGTTGCCAAGGGCATCAACGACAAGTTCGGCAAGGGCACCGCGGTCGCGATTGCCGCGAACATCTCCTCGAAGGAGAACCTGCAAAACCTCGTCGACGAGAGCAACCGCGCCTTCGGCAAGATCGACGTGCTGGTCTGCAACGCCGCGTCGAACCCGTATTACGGCCCGCTTGCTGGCATCTCCGACGATCAGTTCAGAAAGATCCTCGACAACAACATCGTCGCCAACAACTGGCTGATCTCGATGGTGGTGCCGCAGATGATCGAACGCAAGGACGGCTCGATCATCATCGTCTCCTCGATCGGCGGCCTGAAGGGCTCGACCATCCTCGGCGCCTACGCGATCTCCAAGGCGGCCGACATGCAGCTCGCGCGCAACCTCGCCTGCGAGTACGGCAAGGACAACATCCGCGTGAACTGCATCGCGCCCGGCCTGATCAAGACGGACTTCGCCAAGGCGCTGTGGGACAACCCGGAGAACCTGAAGGCGTCGACCGCACGCTCGCCGCTGCTCCGCATCGGCATCCCCGACGAGATCGCGGGCGCCGCGGTGTTCCTGGGATCGAAGGCCGGCGACTTCATGACCGGCCAGACCATGGTGATCGACGGCGGCGCGACGATCAGTTGAGGCGTTATTGCGAGAAGGGAGCTTGCCTCTCCATACTCGGTGTCATCGTCCGCGAAGGCGGACGATCCAGTACTCCGCGGCAGCAGTGATGTGAGCCCATTGGGGCCGCGGAGTACTGGATGCCCCGCCTTCGCGGGGCATGACAGTGAATGTGGGGACGCAGGGTCACGATTTGGCGAAGGACCTCAATCCACCGCCGCGTAAACCAGATCCCGCACCAGCGTCCGCGTATAGTCGCGCTGGCCCGGGCCCTGGGTCATGAACACCGTGAACAGGTCTTCCTTCGGGTCGATCCAGAAGAACGTCCCCGCAATGCCGCTCCAGAAATACTGGCCGACGCTGCCGGGGAAGGGGGCGATGCCGGGCTCGGTGCGCACGGCGAGGCCGAGGCCGAAACCGTGGCCGGGGGAGAGCAGGGTGCCGTTGGTCACGACATCAGGTCCGAGGTGATCGGAGGCCATCAACTCAAGCGTCTTGCGGCCGATGATCCTGTTGCCATCGAGCGTGCCGCCGTTGCGCAGCATCAGGCAGAAGCGGGCATAGTCCATTGTGGTCGAGACGAGCCCGCCGCCGCCGGACTCCATCACCGGCCGTTCCAGCATGTTGAAGAGAGCGACCTTGTCGCCGGTCCAGGGATCGGCTGCGAACGGCTCGGCGAGCCGGCCGGCATTGGCCTCGCTGGTCGAGAAGCCGGTCTCGGTCATCTGCAAGGGCGCGAGGATGCGCTCCGTCAGGAAAGTGTCGAGCGATTTGCCGCTGACGACCTCGATGATGCGGCCGAGGATGTCGGTGGAGCGGCTGTAGTTGAACTCGTCGCCGGGGTGGCAGACCAGCGGGAAGCTCGCGACCAGCGCGGCATGCTCGGCATTGGTGATCTTGCGGCTGCGCACCCGCGAGTCCTGGTAGATCTTGTGCACGGGCCCGTCGCCCTGGTGCTCATAGGTCAGGCCCGAGGTGTGGCGAAGCAGGTCCTGCACCGTCATCGCTCGCCGCGCCGGAACCAGTTCCAGCTTGCCGCCGCTGACCACGCCGACCTTTTGATCGGCGAACTCCGGGATGAACTTGGCGACGGGATCGCTGAGCAGGAGGTGGCCGTCCTCGACCAGCGCCATGATGGCGACGGAGACGATCGGCTTGGTCATCGAGAAGATGCGGAAGATCGAATCACGCGCCATCGGCGCTGAGCCTGCCGGGCTCTGCTTGCCGAGCGCTTCGAACCAGCCGATTTGGCCGCGGCGGGCCACCAGCACGGTGACGCCGGGGACGGTTCCCTTGTCGATCTCGCGCTTGAACGCATCCGACATGGCCTGGAGGCGGGGGCGCGACAGGCCCAGGGTTTCCGGCTTGGCCTCGGGCAGAAGCGGGGTTTTCGGCGCGGTTGCGGTATCGAGGGCGGCTGTCACAGACGCTTGGGCAGTCATGGCACTCCCGTTGTTCTTTATTATCGGAAACGGACTGTGGCCCAGAAGACGCTGCACAAACAAGCGAAGCCAGCGCGCTTCTCCCTTGCAATCCAGCCGCCCCCTGTGCTTGAAAGCGGCCCTGATCCGCGCGGCAACGCGGGGTCCGTAGGAGTGTAGCTCAATTGGTAGAGCACCGGTCTCCAAAACCGGGGGTCGCAGGTTCGAGCCCTGCCACTCCTGCCAGCGAATCCCGACAATCAGGATTGACGGCAGGACAGCGACGGGCCGCAAAGCTCGGACCGGGGCACCGGATAAGCCATTGATCCAGATCAGGTCCGTAAGCCACAACCGCGAGCCGGCCGGCCTGTCCACACCTTGACCTTTGGCCCCATCCGCAGTATCTACCCGGCACTCGCAGCCGGCCCGTTAGACGCGGATTTCCGGCGCGGCCTTGAAATCCCCGAACAATCGAGCCCGGTTTCCGGCTCATCCTTCGAGACAGAGGGCTGGGCCAACGGCGGCTGTTCGGATCCCTGAAATTCATTCGCGTCTGTCGACGGACGTTGGACATCAAGCGATGGCAGTCAGCCCGTTCAAGTTCTTGCAGGAAGTGCGCTCGGAGACCGCCAAGGTTACCTGGCCGACCCGCCGCGAGACCACGATCACCACCATCATGGTGTTCGTCATGGTCGCCCTGGCCTCGATCTTCTTCTTCGCCTCCGACCAGATCATCCGTTACCTCATCACCTTCCTTCTGGGCATTCACTGATGGCAACAGCAACCGCTCAATTGTCTGACAAGCGCTGGTACATCGTCCACGCCTATTCGAACTTCGAGAAGAAGGTCGCCGAGTCGATCCGCGAGCAGGCCAAGCAGCGCGGGCTCGAGGAGCTGTTCGAGCTGGTGCTGGTTCCGACCGAGAAGGTCACGGAAGTGCGCCGCGGCCGCAAGATCGACGCCGAGCGCAAGTTTTTCCCCGGCTACGTGCTGGTCAAGATGAAGCTGACCGACGAGGCGTTCCATCTGATCAAGAACACGCCGAAGGTGACAGGTTTCCTCGGCGCTGAAAACAAGCCGATGCCGATCTCGGAAGCCGAGGCCATGCGCATCCTGCATCAGGTGCAGGAGGGCGTGGAACGGCCGAAGGCGTCGGTGTCGTTCGAGATCGGCGAGAACGTGCGCGTGGCCGACGGCCCGTTCGCGTCGTTCTCGGGCGTCGTCGAGGAAATCGACGAGGCGCGTTCGCGCGTGAAGGTCGCGGTGTCGATCTTCGGCCGTGCCACGCCGGTGGAACTGGAATTCGGTCAGGTCGAGAAGGTCTGACCGGGCAGCGCGTGAAGCCGAAAAGCTTCGCGCAAAGAGAGGCCGTGGGAGGGAGAGGGCGGTTGCCAGCCGCATCCGACCCAGACCACGAACCTGAAACCGCCGGCAACTGCCGGCACAACAGGAGTGATACATGGCAAAGAAAGTGACCGGATACCTGAAGCTTCAGGTCCCGGCCGGTGCGGCGAATCCTTCGCCCCCGATCGGTCCCGCGCTCGGTCAGCGCGGTCTCAACATCATGGAGTTCTGCAAGGCGTTCAACGCACAGACCCAGAAGGAAGAGAAGAACACCCCGATCCCGGTGATCATCACCATCTATGCGGACCGTTCCTTCACCTTCGAGATGAAGACGCCGCCGATGTCCTACTTCCTCAAGCAGGCCGCCAAGATCCAGTCCGGCTCGAAGGCGCCGGGTCGTGACAAGGCCGGCAAGGTGACACGCGCGCAGGTGCGCGAGATCGCCGAGAAGAAGATGAAGGATCTCAATTGCGACACCATCGAATCGGCCATGAAGATGGTCGAGGGCTCCGCCCGCTCGATGGGTCTGGAAGTTGCGGGGTAAGCGGTCATGGCAATCGGAAAGCGTTTGAACAAAGCCCGCGAAGGTGTTGACCGCGAAAAGCTTTATCCGCTCGCGGACGCCATCAAGATGGTCAAGGAACGCGCGAAAGCGAAGTTCGACGAGACCATCGAGGTAGCGATCAATCTCGGCGTCGATCCGCGCCACGCCGACCAGATGGTCCGCGGCGTCGTGACCCTGCCGAACGGCACCGGCCGTACGCTCCGCGTCGGCGTGTTCGCCCGCGGTGCCAAGGCCGATGAGGCCAAGGCTGCCGGTGCTGACGTCGTCGGCGCCGAGGACCTGGTCGAGAAGGTGCAGAACGGCTCGATCGATTTCGACCGCTGCATCGCCACCCCCGACATGATGCCGCTGGTCGGCCGTCTCGGTAAGGTGCTCGGCCCGCGCGGCCTGATGCCGAACCCGAAGATCGGCACCGTGACCATGGACGTCACCGGCGCGGTGAAGGGTGCCAAGGGCGGCTCGGTCGAGTTCCGTGTCGAGAAGGCCGGCATCCTGCAGGCCGGCGTCGGCAAGGCCTCGTTCTCCGAGGAGAAGCTGGTCGAGAACATCAAGGCCCTGGCTGACGCTGTCTCCAAGGCGAAGCCCGCCGGCTCCAAGGGCACCTACATCCAGCGCGTTGCGGTGTCCTCGACGATGGGCCCCGGCGTGAAGGTCGAGCCGGGCACCATTCTCGGCTAAGGTTTGGAAATTGCATGAGGTGAGGGGCGGAATTGGGCAACCGATTCCGCCCCTCGTCGTTTGTGACGGCGCTTACCGGAAACAAGAACAATGGCTGACAAGGTCCTGATCTACTCGCGCTTTCCCAGGACGATGATGGCGCCTTTCGCCGAGCGGTTCGACCTGCTGGATACCGGCGGCAGGCCGGCGCGGGAGGTGTTTTCGGCCGAAGAGCTCGGCGGCATCCGTGCGATGCTCACCGCGGGCGGCACGCCGCTCGGTGCGGATACGATGGATCTGTTTCCGAAGCTCGGCGCTATCGTCTGCTACGGCACCGGCTATGACGGCGTCGACCTGAAGGCGGCCGCTGCCCGCAACATCGCGGTCGGCCACAGCCCCGGGGCTAATGCAGCCTCGGTCGCCGACATCGCGATGACCCTGATGCTCGCGACGACGCGGCGGATCCTGGTTGCCGACCAGTATGTCCGCAGCGGCGATTGGGCATCGTCAAAGCAGTCACCGATGATGCGGCCTCAGGCCGGCATGCCCGGCCGTAGCATCGGTGTCTACGGCATGGGCGAGATCGGCCGCAAGATCGCGGCGCGCTGCGCGGCGTTCGAGAGCGAGGTTGGCTATTTCAGCCGCACCAAGCACGATCTGCCCTATCAATATTTCCCGACGCTGGAGGCGCTCGCCGACTGGTGCAGCGTGTTGATGATCGCGGTTCGCGCCGGCGCCGAGACCCAGCACGTCGTCAACGCAGATATCCTCAAGCGCCTCGGTGCGGACGGCTACGTCGTCAATATCTCCCGCGGCTCGGTGATCGACGAGAACGCCCTGGTCACGGCGCTCTCGGACAAGACCATCGCCGGCGCCGGCCTCGACGTCTACGAGACGGAACCGCACGCGCCCGATGCGCTGACCGCGCTCCCCAACGTGGTGTTCGCCCCGCATATCGGCGGCCACACCCTCGAATCGCACGTCGCGATGCAGAACTGCGTGATCGCCAACCTCGATGCCTATTTCGCGGACAAACCGCTGCCGTATTCAGTCAGGGAGTCTTGACCGGCCGACGGCCGCAAGAATTCAGGCGGCATTTGTCTCTTGCGGGAATGATATGTACGCGACCTTGCTGGCTTTGCCAGGATTAGTGCTCAAGGTCGCGCGCCCGCTGAGAACGCACCATCCAACCCCTCGGACCAAACGTCTAGCGCGCCAACTCTACCCGGCGATTCTTGGCCCGTCCCTCTTCGGTGGTGTTGTCGACGATGGGCTTTGCATCGCCGAAGCCCGCCGAGGTCAGGCGGTCCGGCTTGATGCCTTGCCGGCCAAGCCAAGCTACCACTGCCGCCGCTCTCGCCTCAGAGAGCTTCTGATTTGCCGCAGGCGCTCCCACATTGTCCGTGTGGCCCTCGACCTTCAGCCGCAGATCGGGGTGGTCGGCCAGCAGCTTTCGGATTTCGCTCAGGACTGCTTCCGAGTCAGGACGGATCGTCGCCTTGCCCGTGTCGAAGTTGATCCCGTACACGGCGACACGCCCCTTGTCCTTGAGTGCCTTGTAGAAGCCGTCAGCGTCCGCGTCGAGTTTCTGCTCCATCTGATCGGGCTCGGCGATCGTCAGCGTCGATTCTATCCAATCTCCCTGGTCACTGGCGCTGAGGTTCGTGTAGACGGCAGGCTTCCCGTCGCGATCGAGCCGGAATGCGCCGAAGACCTCTCCTCCGATCTTGCCATGCGCGGGCAGCTTGTCGACCCGTCCCGCGATGAGCTTCACGAATCCAGCTTTGCCGAGCGCGGCCTCGTACTGGCGTAGGATCTCGAAGGCGGAGGTGCCGGGCTTGTGCTCATAGACATATCGCACGATGCGGCCTTCGATCACCTCGGTCTTCGCCTCGGGCTCCCCATCACTGCCAGGCTGCGTTCCGGTGACGAGTTCGACGCTGTCAAAAGCTTTCTCGTCATATTCCGTCACTCGTGCCTGCGGGTAGAACTTGATGATCGAGTGCTCCTTTGTCCCCTTCACATTTTTCTCATTCCAGGCGGCCGACGACGGCATGCTCAAAGCAAGCAGGAACAGTCCGGTGAGTATCATGCGCATCGAATGCCTCATTAGTATCTCTGATCATCTACTTCGTGTGGGGGAGGCATCGTAACGAACAGGCGTGCGGCAATAGATCCTGCGGGATACCTGGGAGGGCCATAATGCTTCAAAGTGTCAGCCCTCTGCGTCCGGTACGATGACCTTGCAAAGGGCGGTTCGTAGGCGCTCGCGGCCGCGCTGTCTCGGCACTGGCTGCAGGCCGATGGGCAATTGGTGCAGGCTTCGCTTGACTGCTGAGCCTGGATGCGAGACATGGCCGGCTTTGGCCGATGATGCCCCATGCCTGTGCTGTTCGACTCCAAGGCGATTGCCGCTCGCGATAATTTTCCTCTTTGGCAGGAGTTCGTCGCCTCCGCCTTCCTCGGCATGAAGGCCGAGCCGACCGGCGTGGACCCATTCGTAGCACGGGTGGAGCTCTCGAACGCCAGCGGCACCGATGTTGCGACCGCTCGATTTCCTGGTCAGCGCCTGTACCGCAGCAAGGCAGAGATCGCCCATATCGTGCATGACGCTTATTGCGTGGCGGTGGTCGAGAGCGGCCTGAGCCAAGGCACGCATGGAGATGTTTCGTTCACGGCAAGGCCAGGAGATCTGGTGATTATTGACGTGAGTAAACCTTTCGACCTTTCCGTTTCGGGCGAGGGCACCAAGCTTTCCGTCATCCAGATCGACAAGCGGCAGTTCGCCCAGCGACTGGCCGAGCCGGAGCTCGTTCCTGTTACGGTTTCCACAAGCAGCGGAGCGGCAGCCCTGCTCGCGAGCTACATAGGGGGGCTTGCACAATGCGCTGCCACGTTACCCGCAGCATCGGCCGGAAGGGCCGTTTCGATCGCCTGCGACCTTTTCACGCTCGCTTTCTCCCAACAGGCAACCGCGGACCTTGGAGCTGAGAGCGTCCACGATGCGCGACTTGCGGCGGCGCTAACCTTCATTGCTCGCAACAATACCGATGTCGGGTTGGATGCGAAGCGCGTCGCGTGCCATCTTGGTATCTCCCCGCGATCCGTCTATGACCTATTCGCGCGCTCGGGCCTCAGCCTTGCCGAGACCATCCTGTCCCGGCGCCTGGAAGCATGCCGTGCGGCGCTCATCGACCCCGCACATGCCCGGCGGACGATTGCGGACCTGGCACTCGATCTCGGGTTCAGCGACATTTCCCGGTTCAATCGCCATTACAAGGCGCGCTACGGCGAGACGCCCCGTGAAACCCGAGCCCGTATGCCTCGGCGCGAGCAGGGGACCCAATTCGGCCAGCGCTGATCGGGAGGGCGGGACCAGGGAGGTGCTGCGGACCCAAAGGACCGTTTTGAGCGCAAATAGGGCAGTAGCGGCGTCCGGCAAACTGGTGTGAATTTTGCTCTTGGCAAGCCGGCCCGAAGCGGTTAAAGAACCGCCTCCGGACGTACCGGCCTTGGCTGGCGCGTTCGTGCACGCATCCCGAAAACCCGACACGGCAGGAGATCATTCCTTTTCAGGACGTCCGCGAGGATTTGCCCGAAAAGGAAGGAAAAACCGTCGGTTGGTGGGTGCGGGCAGGGGTCGGGCGGTTCGCCGGCTGACCTTGTCCTGTCCAAGACTGCAGGCGCCTGCGGGAAGTTTCGATTTCTCAAGGGCTTAATCGCACGGCCTGCATAGACGGGTGAAGACCGGATTTCACTTCGCGCCCAACCTTAAGGGGTGGTCGCGAAACGGGTCTGGTTCGGACCTCGACACGCCGTGGGCTTTAAGGGCTCCCGGAGGGCAGGCTTTGAATTGTCGTCTTGCCCGGCGTGTCCGATGGGTTTTGGCCCGGAGGTTCAGGTTTGGGCGGGACGATGGGTGCAACCCGGCGGTCCCGCTTTTTGCGATGACCGCCAACCGGAGAGAGCTTGCTGTGGAACGAGCGGCAAAAAAAAGAGGCGGTCGAACAGCTCAATGGGGTCTTCAAGACCACGGGCGTCGCGATCGTTGCTCAATATTCCGGCCTGACCGTTGCCCAGATGCAGAAGCTGCGTATGCAGATGAAGCAGGCTGGCGCCTCGGTGAAGGTCTCGAAGAACCGTCTCGCCAAAATTGCTCTTGAAGGCACTGACGTCGTTAACATCGGCCCCATGCTGAAGGGACCGACCGTGATCGCCACTTCGAACGATCCGGTAGCGGCGCCAAAGGTCGCCGTCGAATTCGCCAAGGCGAACGAAAAGTTCGTCATCGTCGGCGGCTCGATGGGAAAGACCGTCCTGAATGTCGACGGCGTGAAGGCGCTTGCCTCGCTGCCGTCGCTTGACGAGCTGCGTGGCAAGATCGTCGGCCTCATCGTGGCCCCGGCGACCAAGCTGGCCCAGCTCGCCAATGCGCCCGCGGGCAAGCTCGCGCGCGTCATCCAGGCTCATGCCTCAAAGGGCGAAGCGGCCTGACGCCCTTCGCAAAACTCAAACCCGAACCAGACTTACACGTAAGGAAACTGAACAATGGCTGACTTGCAGAAGATCGTTGACGACCTCTCGAGCCTCACCGTGCTCGAAGCTGCCGAACTCGCGAAGCTCCTCGAAGAGAAGTGGGGCGTTTCGGCTGCCGCGGCTGTCGCCGTGGCCGGCCCGGCCGGTGGTGGCGCTGCCGCCGCTCCGGCGGAAGAGAAGACCGAGTTCACGGTTGTTCTCGCCGGCGCCGGCGACAAGAAGATCGAGGTCATCAAGGAAGTCCGCGCCATCACCGGTCTCGGCCTGAAGGAAGCAAAGGACCTCGTCGAGGGTGCTCCGAAGCCGCTGAAGGAAGGCGTGAACAAGGAAGAAGCCGACAAGATCAAGGCCCAGCTCGAGAAGGCTGGCGCGAAGATCGAGCTCAAGTAAGCAGGCCTTGCTTGCGCGGGATCTCGGGTCGGTCGAGACTTGGGATCTTGGTCCCCCGTCGAAGGGTGGGCCTCATGCAAAAGGCGTGCGACGGAACGTTCCGCCGCAGGCCGAACACGAAAAAGTGTGGGGATTTGAGGGGTTACCCCTCGAATCTCCACTATTGTCGCCCCATATCGGGTCAACAGCACGAAAGCGCGGTGGGCGGGGATGCCGGATTTCCCTGTAAGCCGTTGGGAGAGCAGGCTATTTCGGGCTTTTGCAGTCCGTGAAGACGATCGTTGTGACGGGCGGGCGCGCATATGCGCCCCGCGCGTCGTTTTGCGTTTTGAAGGTCTGAAGAACAGATTCAGGACATTTTCGCCTGAAGCTGAGTCTCCGGCCCCCAAAACGGGTTCGAAAAATTCAACCCGGGGAGCGGTGGCAGCCGCGTTCCGGACGGCGCGCCCAGAGCGGGCGACGAAAATGAGAGGCCACGATGGCGCAGCAGACATTCACCGGTCGCAAACGCGTTCGCAAGTTTTTCGGACACATCAAGGAAGTCGCCGAGATGCCGAACCTCATCGAGGTTCAGAAGGCGTCCTATGACCAGTTCCTGATGGTCGACGAACCCCAGGGCGGCCGGGCCGATGAAGGCTTGCAGGCGGTGTTCCGCTCGGTGTTCCCGATCTCCGATTTCTCGGGCACCTCGATGCTGGAATTCGTCCGCTACGAGTTCGAGCTGCCGAAGTACGACGTCGACGAGTGCCGCCAGCGCGGCATGACCTTCGCGGCGCCCCTCAAGGTGACGCTGCGCCTCATCGTGTTCGATATCGACGAGGAAACCGGCGCGAAGTCGGTGAAGGACATCAAGGAGCAGGACGTCTACATGGGCGACATCCCGCTCATGACGATGAATGGCACCTTCATCGTCAACGGCACCGAGCGCGTCATCGTCTCGCAGATGCACCGTTCGCCCGGCGTGTTCTTCGACCACGACAAGGGCAAGACCCATTCCTCGGGCAAGCTGCTGTTCGCCGCCCGCGTGATCCCGTATCGCGGCTCCTGGCTCGACATCGAGTTCGACGCCAAGGACATCGTCTATGCGCGTATCGACCGTCGCCGCAAGATTCCGGTGACGTCGCTGATGTTCGCGCTCGGCCTCGACGGCGAGGCGATCCTCAGCACGTTCTACAAGAGGATTCTCTACAAGCGGACCAAGGAAGGCTGGCGCGTTCCGTTCGACGCCAACCGCTTCCGCGGCTACTCGACCATCAACGACCTGATCGACGCCGACACCGGCAAGGTCGTGCTCGAGGCCGGCAAGAAGCTCACCGTGCGTGCCGCCCGCCAGCTCCAGGAGAAGGGGCTGAAGGCCCTGCGCCTGTCGGACGAGGAGCTCGTCGGCAACTACCTCGCCGAGGACCTCGTCAATCCCAAGACCGGCGAGATCCACGCGGAGGCCGGTGAAGAGATCACCGACAAGCTCATGAAGGCCCTCAACGAGCAGGGCTACAAGGAGCTGCCGCTGCTCGACATCGACCACGTCAATGTCGGTGCCTACATCCGCAACACGCTCTCGGCCGACAAGAACATGACGCGCGAGGACGCGCTGTTCGACATCTATCGCGTGATGCGTCCGGGCGAGCCGCCGACGCTGGATTCGGCGCAGGCCATGTTCCAGTCGCTGTTCTTCGACGCCGAGCGCTACGACCTGTCCGCGGTCGGCCGCGTCAAGATGAACATGCGCCTCGACCTCGATGCGCCCGATACCCAGCGTACGCTGCGCAAGGAAGACATCCTCTCCGTCATCAAGACGCTGGTGGATCTGCGCGACGGCAAGGGCGAGATCGACGACATCGACCATCTCGGCAACCGCCGTGTGCGTTCGGTCGGCGAGCTCATGGAGAACCAGTACCGCATCGGCCTCCTGCGCATGGAGCGCGCAATCAAGGAGCGCATGTCCTCGGTCGACATCGACACGGTCATGCCGCAGGACCTGATCAACGCGAAGCCGGCCGCTGCCGCCGTGCGCGAGTTTTTCGGCTCCTCGCAGCTCTCGCAGTTCATGGACCAGACCAACCCGCTGTCGGAGATCACCCACAAGCGGCGCCTGTCGGCGCTTGGACCGGGCGGTCTGACCCGCGAGCGCGCCGGCTTCGAGGTGCGCGACGTGCATCCGACGCATTACGGCCGTATCTGCCCGATCGAGACGCCGGAAGGTCCGAACATCGGCCTGATCAACTCGCTCGCGACATTCGCGCGCGTGAACAAGTACGGCTTTGTCGAGACGCCTTATCGCAAGGTGAAGGACGGCCGCGTCACCGACGAGGTCGTGTACCTCTCGGCGATGGAGGAGGGCCGCTACACGGTCGCGCAGGCCAACGTGCCGCTCGATCCGAAGGGCCGCTTCACCGAAGATCTCGTCGTCTGCCGTCACGCCGGCGAAGTCTTGCCGGTGACGCCGGACAAGGTCGACTACATGGACGTGTCGCCGAAGCAGCTCGTTTCGGTCGCCGCGGCGCTGATCCCGTTCCTCGAGAACGACGACGCCAACCGCGCGCTGATGGGCTCGAACATGCAGCGCCAGGCGGTGCCGCTGGTTCGCGCCGAGGCGCCGTTCGTCGGCACCGGCATGGAAGGCGTGGTTGCGCGTGACTCGGGTGCTGCGATCGCGGCGCGCCGTTCGGGCGTGATCGACCAGATCGACGCCACCCGCGTCGTCATCCGCGCCACGGAAGATCTCGATCCGACCAAGTCGGGCGTCGATATCTACCGCCTGATGAAGTACCAGCGCTCCAATCAGTCGACCTGCATCAACCAGCGTCCGCTGGTGAAGGTCGGCGACATCGTCAAGAAGGGCGACATCATCGCCGACGGTCCGTCGACCGATCTCGGCGAGCTCGCGCTCGGTCGGAACGTGCTGGTCGCGTTCATGCCGTGGAACGGCTACAACTTCGAAGACTCGATCCTGCTCTCCGAGCGGATCGTGAAGGAAGACGTCTTCACCTCGATCCACATCGAGGAGTTCGAGGTGATGGCCCGCGACACCAAGCTCGGACCTGAGGAAATCACCCGCGACATTCCGAACGTTTCGGAAGAAGCGCTGAAGAACCTCGACGAAGCCGGCATCGTCTACATCGGTGCGGAAGTGCGCGCCGGCGACATCCTGGTCGGCAAGATCACGCCGAAGGGCGAAAGCCCGATGACGCCGGAAGAGAAGCTTCTGCGCGCCATCTTCGGCGAGAAGGCCTCCGACGTCCGCGACACCTCGCTGCGCGTTCCTCCGGGCGTGCAGGGCACCATCGTCGAGGTGCGCGTCTTCAACCGTCACGGCGTCGACAAGGACGAGCGTGCGCTGGCGATCGAGCGGGAAGAGATCGAGCGTCTGGCCAAGGACCGCGACGACGAGCAGGCGATCCTGGACCGCAACGTCTACAACCGTCTTGCCGAGCTCCTCGAGGGCCGGCAGGGCATCTCCGGTCCGAAGGGCTTCAAGAAGGACACCAAGATCACCCGTGCGGTGCTCGAGGAGTATCCGAAGTCGCAGTGGTGGCTGTTCGCCTCGCCGAACGACAAGCTGATGGCCGAGATCGAGGCCATGCGGAAGCAGTACGACGAGTCGAAGAAGGGGCTCGAGCAGCGCTTCCTCGACAAGGTCGAAAAGCTCCAGCGCGGTGACGAGCTGCCGCCCGGCGTGATGAAGATGGTCAAGGTCTTCGTCGCGGTGAAGCGCAAGATCCAGCCCGGCGACAAGATGGCCGGCCGCCACGGCAACAAGGGTGTGGTGTCGAAGATCGTGCCGATCGAGGACATGCCGTTCCTCGAGGACGGTACGCATGCCGACATCGTGCTCAACCCGCTGGGCGTGCCCTCGCGCATGAACGTCGGACAGATCCTCGAGACCCATCTCGGCTGGGCCTGCGCCGGCCTCGGCAGGCGTATCGGCCAGACGGTCGATGCCTACCTGTCGAAGCAGGACATCAAGCCGCTGAAGGAGACCTTGAAGAAGGTCTACGGCGAGGACGAGACGATCAAGTCGCTCAACGACGGCGAACTGATCGAGCTCGGCCGCAATCTGAGCCACGGCGTGCCGATCGCGACGCCGGTGTTCGACGGCGCCAAGGAAGCCGACATCGAGGAGATGCTGAAGCTTGCCGGTCTCGACGCTTCGGGTCAGTCGACCGTCTATGACGGCCGCACCGGCGATGCCTTCGATCGCAAGGTGACGGTGGGCTACATCTACATGCTCAAGCTGCACCATCTCGTCGACGACAAGATCCACGCGCGTTCAATCGGTCCGTACTCGCTCGTCACCCAGCAGCCGCTGGGCGGCAAGGCGCAGTTCGGCGGCCAGCGTTTCGGCGAAATGGAGGTGTGGGCGCTCGAGGCTTACGGCGCGGCGTACACGCTCCAGGAGATGCTGACCGTGAAGTCGGACGACGTCGCCGGCCGTACCAAGGTGTACGAGGCGATCGTGCGCGGCGACGACACGTTCGAGGCCGGTATTCCGGAATCGTTCAACGTGCTCGTCAAGGAAATGCGCTCGCTCGGCCTCAACGTCGACCTGCACAATTCCAAGGTGGGACCGGCGCCGACGTCGGAAGCGGCCGAGTAATACGACCTTTCATGCCCGGCCGTCACGGCCGGGCATCGGCGCCTTTCCCGAGGCCTTGAGGGCAGGGCGCCCCGCTCGAGTGATTTTCGAATTTGCTGCCGGAGGCGACCGGTACGCGAGGAGAAGACGATGAACCAAGAAATTATGAATCTCTTTAACCCGACGACGCCGGCTCAGGTCTTCGACCAGATCCGGATCTCGATCGCGTCCCCGGAGAAGATTCTGTCCTGGTCCTACGGCGAGATCAAGAAGCCGGAGACCATCAACTACCGTACCTTCAAGCCCGAGCGCGACGGCCTGTTCTGCGCGCGTATCTTCGGGCCGATCAAGGACTATGAGTGCTTGTGCGGCAAGTACAAGCGCATGAAGTACAAGGGCATCATCTGCGAGAAGTGCTCGGTCGAGGTCACGCTGTCGCGCGTCCGGCGCGAGCGCATGGGCCATATCGAGCTCGCGGCTCCCGTCGCCCATATCTGGTTCCTGAAGTCGCTGCCCTCGCGCATCGGCCTTCTGCTCGACATGACGCTGAAGGATCTCGAGCGGATCCTCTACTTCGAATACTACGTCGTGCTGGAGCCGGGCCTCACCGCGCTGAAGGACCGTCAGTTGCTGTCGGAAGACGAGTATCTGAAGGCGCAGGACGAGTACGGCCAGGATTCCTTCACCGCCATGATCGGCGCTGAAGCGATCCGCGAGCTGCTCAAGGGCATGGACCTCGAGAAGCTCGAATTGTCCTTGCGCGCGGAGATGCAGGAGACCGACTCCGACATCAAGCACAAGAAGCTCGCCAAGCGCCTGAAGATCGTGGAAGCGTTCCGCCACTCCGGCAACAAGCCGGAATGGATGATCATGACCGTGGTTCCGGTGATCCCGCCGGACCTGCGTCCGCTGGTGCCGCTGGACGGCGGCCGCTTCGCGACGTCGGACCTCAACGACCTCTACCGCCGCGTCATCAACCGCAACAACCGCTTGAAGCGGCTGATGGAGCTGCGCGCGCCGGACATCATCATCCGCAACGAGAAGCGCATGCTTCAGGAGGCCGTCGACGCGCTGTTCGACAACGGCCGCCGTGGCCGCGTCATCACCGGCGCCAACAAGCGCCCGCTGAAGTCGCTCGCCGACATGCTCAAGGGCAAGCAGGGCCGCTTCCGCCAGAACCTGCTCGGCAAGCGCGTCGACTATTCGGGCCGTTCGGTGATCGTGGTCGGTCCCGAGCTGCGCCTGCATCAGTGCGGCCTGCCGAAGAAGATGGCGCTCGAGCTGTTCAAGCCGTTCATCTATTCGCGGCTTGACGCCAAGGGCCTGTCCACCACCGTGAAGCAGGCGAAGAAGCTGGTCGAGAAGGAGCGGCCCGAGGTCTGGGACATCCTCGACGAGGTGATCCGCGAGCATCCGGTGCTGCTCAACCGCGCACCGACGCTGCATCGTCTCGGCATCCAGGCGTTCGAGCCCGTGCTGATCGAAGGCAAGGCGATCCAGCTCCACCCGCTGGTCTGCGCCGCCTTCAACGCCGACTTCGACGGCGACCAGATGGCCGTGCACGTTCCGCTGTCGCTTGAAGCGCAGCTGGAAGCGCGCGTCCTGATGATGTCGACCAACAACATCCTGCATCCGGCGAACGGCCAGCCGATCATCGTGCCGTCGCAGGACATCGTGCTTGGTCTCTACTACGTCTCCATCATGCGCGAAGGCCTGCCCGGCGAGGGCAAGCTGTTCGGCGACATGGCGGAGCTCGAGCACGCGCTGCACTCGAAGGTCATCCACCTTCACACCAAGATCAAGTACCGGTGGGAAGGCATGGACGAGAGCGGCAAGGTCTCCAAGCGCTGGATCGAGACCACCGCCGGCCGCGTCATGCTCGGCAACCTCCTGCCGAAGAATCCGCGGGTTGCGTACGAGATCATCAACAAGCTGATGACCAAGCGCGAGATCTCCGGCGTGATCGACCAAGTCTACCGCCACTGCGGTCAGAAGGAGACTGTGATCTTCTGCGACCGCATCATGGCGCTCGGCTTCTACAACGCGTTCAAGGCCGGCATCTCGTTCGGCAAGGACGACATGGTCGTGCCGCACGGCAAGTGGAAGATCGTCGACACCACCCGTACGTTGGCGAAGGATTTCGAGCAGCAGTACAACGACGGTCTGATCACCCATGGCGAGAAGTACAACAAGGTCGTCGACGCCTGGTCGAAGGCCACGGAAGAAATCGCCAAGGCGATGATGAAGGAGATCTCCGCCACCAAGAAGACGGCGAGCGGAGCCGATGCCGACATCAACTCGATCTACATGATGGCTCACTCCGGTGCCCGCGGTTCGCCGGCCCAGATGCGCCAGCTCGCCGGCATGCGCGGCCTGATGGCCAAGCCCTCGGGCGAGATCATCGAGACGCCGATCATCTCGAACTTCAAGGAAGGCCTCTCGGTGCTCGAGTACTTCAACTCGACCCACGGCGCCCGCAAGGGCCTCGCGGACACCGCGTTGAAGACCGCGAACTCCGGCTACCTGACCCGTCGTCTCGTCGACGTCGCGCAGGACTGTATCATCACGCAGGACGACTGCGGCACCAAGCTCGGCATCAAGATGCGCGCCATCGTCGATGCCGGCACCGTGGTCGCTTCGCTCGGCTCGCGCATCCTCGGACGCACGGCCTGCGATGACGTGCGTGACAGCTCGGGTACGGTGATCATCAAGCGCGGTACGCTGATGGAAGAGAGCCATCTTGATGCCATCCAGCAGGGTGGTGTCCAGGAGGTGAAGATCCGCTCGGCGCTGACTTGCGAGCTCGTCAACGGCATCTGCGGCAAGTGCTACGGCCGCGACCTCGCCCGCGGCACGCCGGTCAACCACGGTGAAGCCGTCGGCGTCATCGCGGCGCAGTCGATCGGCGAGCCTGGTACCCAGCTCACCATGCGCACCTTCCACATCGGTGGTGCGGCGCAGCTCAACGAGCAGTCGTTCGTCGAATCCAACTTCGACGGCAAGATCGTGATCAGGAACAAGGCTATCGCCCGCAACAGCGAAGGTCACCTGATCGCGATGGTCCGCAACATGGTGGTGGCGATCGTCGATGCCGACGGCACCGAGCGTGCGACGCACCGTATTCAGTACGGCTCGCGCCTGCACGTCGACGAGGGCGACAACGTCAAGCGCGGCCAGCGTATCGTCGAGTGGGATCCCTACACCCGTCCGCTTCTCACCGAGGTGGAAGGCACCATCGGCTTTGAGGATCTGGTCGAAGGGCAGTCGATCTCGGAAACGCTGGACGAGGCCACCGGTATCGCCAAGCGCGTGGTCATCGACTGGCGCTCGACCCGCGGCGGTTCGGACCTGCGTCCGGCCATCGTGGTCAAGGGCAAGGATGGCAAGGTGCTCAAGCTCGCCCGTGGCGGTGATGCCCGCTACATGCTGTCGGTCGACGCCATTCTCTCGGTCGACATCGGCGCCAAGGTCGCGCCGGGCGACATCCTCGCCCGTGTCTCGACCGAAAGCGCCAAGACGCGTGACATCACCGGCGGTCTGCCGCGGGTGGCGGAACTGTTCGAGGCACGGCGTCCGAAGGATGCGGCGATCATCGCCGAAATCGCGGGCACCATCCGGTTCGGGCGCGACTACAAGAACAAGCGTCGCATCTCGATCGAGCCGATGGACAAGACCGACGAGCCGCGCGAGTACCTGATCCCGAAGGGCAAGCACATCCACCTTCAGGACGGCGACGTCGTCGAAAAGGGCGACTTCATCGTTGAAGGCAACCCGGCACCGCACGACATTCTCGCGGTCAAGGGCATCGAGGAACTCGCGGCCTATCTGGTCAACGAGATCCAGGAGGTCTACCGGCTCCAGGGCGTGCTCATCAACGACAAGCACATCGAGGTGATTGTCCGTCAGATGCTCCAGAAGGTGGAAGTCACCGACCAGGGCGACACGGATATGATCTCCGGCGAGCAGGTCGACAAGATCGAGTTCGACGCGCTGAACGAGAAGGCCAAGGAAGAGGGCAAGAAGATCGCCACGGGTACGCCGGTTCTGCTCGGCATCACCAAGGCGAGCCTCCAGACCCGCTCCTTCTTCTCGGCGGCCTCGTTCCAGGAGACCACCCGCGTCCTCACGGAAGCGGCGGTCAACGGCAAGGTCGATCCGCTCGAGGGCCTCAAGGAGAACGTCATCGTCGGCCGGCTGATCCCGGCGGGCACCGGCGCCTCCATGGCCAAGATCCGCGAAGTCGCGATGAAGCGCGACAAGCTGATCCTGGACGAGCGCGAGAAGCAGGCGGCCGTCGTGTCGCCCGCGCCGCCAGAAGCGGAGCCGATGGCGCTGCCGCCTGCGGAATGATGGTTCATCCGTAGGAATACCGAGGATAACGAAAAGGCCGGCGAAAGCCGGCCTTTTTGCTGCTTTGTTTGCCTGTTGCGGTGCGGGATCAACCTTTGTTCATCTTTCCTTCAGGCGCAAAAGCGCTTCTGCTAGGGGAGCTTAGACCGGTGGATCCCGTGACGGGGGCAGGGCCGGAGACCACGGAACTCTGATGCTTGATCTCGCAATCGTAGGCGGCGGCCCTGGCGGGCTGATGAGCGCCTGGTATCTGAAGCGTAAGCTCGGCGATCTCTGCCGCGTCACCATCTACGAGGCGTCCGACCGGCTCGGCGGCAAGATCGCCACCCGCAAATTCGATTCCGCGCCGGCGATGTACGAGGCCGGCGTTGCCGAGATCTACGACTACTCGATGACCGGCCCCGATCCGCTGCGCGAGCTGATCCAGCATTTCGGTCTGCAAACCATTCCGATGGATGCCGAGCAGGTGCAGTTCGGCGGCGAGCTCGTCAACGACGTGCCTGGCATGCGCCGCAAATACGGCGCCAAGACCGCGGCTGCGATCGAGGCGTTCCGCAAGCGCTGCACCGAGGCGATGTCGCCGATCGAGTATTACGAAGGCGTCGGTGCGCACGACAACGAGAACCCCTGGGCCTACAAGACCGCCGAGCAAGTGCTCGACGAGGAGGTCGAGGACGAAACGGCAAAGCGTTTCTTCAAGGTGATGGCGCGCTCCGACATCGCGACCGAGAGCCACAACACCAACGGGCTCAACGCGCTGAAGAACTATCTGATGGATGTTGACGGCTATATCGGTCTCTATTCCATCCAGAACGGCAATGAGCAGCTGATCGAATGCCTGCAGTCGGAAGTCAATGCCGACATCCAGCTCAATCATCGCGTGCTGACCGTCGGCAAGGCGCCGACCGGCCGCTATCAGCTCAAGATGATGAACGGGAAGGGGCCGGAGACGCGCGACTTCGATCTCGTGCTGGTCTGCCTGCCGCATTCCTGGCTCGCCACCGTCGGCTGGGAAGGCGAGCAGCTCCGCAAGTCGATGGTCAAGCACGTCTCTTACTTCGACCGTCCCGCGCATTACCTGCGCGTCTCGATCCTGTTCGACACCCCGTTCTGGGGCGACAAGATTCCCGGCGCCTGGTTCATGTCGGAAGCCTTCGGCGGCTGCTGCGTCTACAACGAGGGCGCGCGCCACGACGTCGGCAAGCACGGCGTGCTGAACTGGCTCATTCCCGGTTCGGACGCGCTGGCCTTCGCCAATATGTCGGATCAGGAGCTGATTGATGCCGCGCTGAAATCGCTGCCGGCCTCGCTCGGCGATGCGCGTTTGCATTTCATGGAAGGCAAGATCCACCGCTGGCTGTCGTCGGTGAATGCGCTGCCGGGCGGTTTGCCCGTGCGCGACGTCATGACCAATCACCGGCCGGAGCCGAAGGAACATCCCGGCATTGTCGTGGTCGGCGATTATCTGTTCGATTCGACACTGAATGGCCTGCTCGACTCCTCGGACGCCGCGACCGATATCATCCTGACCGAGATGATGCGACTGCGCCGCGAGCGCGCGCAGGAGGACGGCAAGCCGGTCTCCGACAAGATCGATCGGGACTATTTCGAGAACTATCGCGGACTTGGTCCCTATAGCGAGGCGTGGCGTCATTTCAGCGATCCCGATTATCTCAGCAAGCTGATCGGCATCGTCTGGGGCAAGGCGAAGGACGCCAAGCTGTTGGTCGCGGGCTCGGCCAGCGGCGAGCTGGTTGGTGCGCTGCGCGAGCGCGGCATCGACGCCTGGGGTATCGAGAACAACCGTGCGATCCACGCCAGGACGCCGAAGGCGCTGAAGAAGTACAACAAGCTCGGCTCGATCACCGACATGCCGTTCAAGGACGGCGCGTTCGACTTCGTGTTCGAGACCAGCCTCTGCCATGTTTCCCCGAAGCAGGTGGTCCGTGCCATCCGTGAGCTCAACCGCGTGGTCAAGACCGGTGTCGTGTTCGGCTCGATCACCTCGGACATGGCCTCGGTGATGATCGACCGCTACGATCTCCTGCGGGGGGGTCAAGAAGCTCGGCACCTGGTGGGAATGGTCCGAACTGTTCTTCGGCAACGGCTTCGACCTGTCGATGCACCGCAAGGACTGCACCGATGCGCTCTGGGAGGCGACGCTCGCCGCCAACAAGGGCCCGGGCCAGTGGTACGCCGACGCCGACAGCTTGCGCTATTCGTTCTTCGACAAGGTCGAGGACGAGGACGACGGTTAGCAGTAGGATCACAGCGGATTCGCCAATTGCTTTGCCGAATTCATCATGATCGCATAGAATCGGTGCAATAGCGGTAGCCGCTATTTCCTGCTTTCTCTGCGGTCATGCCGGCCGTCAGCATCGGTTGGTATCATGGCGTCCAAGCCTCTCTCGCCCGACAAACAGAAGCTCGCCGTGGAAGAGGCGGCTGAGCTCGACGACAAGCTCGCCGCCGCCGCCAAGCCGGACCTCGAAGACGACGAGGACGACGAAGACGAGGAGGATGACGAGCTGGAGCTCGATGACGACGATGAGGACGAGGACCTCGTCGTCTTTACCGCGCGCGAGGCCGCCGGCGCGCTCGCGACCATTCTCGGGTTCGTCAAACCCTTCCTGGCCAACTACAAGCGGATACTGTCATTCGTGGCGTTCGGCGTCGTCGTCGAGACGCTGTTCAACGTCATCATGCCGCTTAGCCTGAAGTTCCTGATCGACGACGCGCTCGGCGAGGAGGATTTCCAGGCGCTCTACAAGATCCTCGGCGTGCTGGCGGTTGCCGGCATCTTCACCTCGATCATCGCAGTCTGGTACGAGCGCTGGGACGCGCGGCTCGCGGCCCGCATCATCTCCGACGTCCGCAAGCGCCTGTTCGAGCACGTCCAGGACCTGCCGGCGGCCTATTTCGGCCGCACCAAGCGGGGCGAGATCCTGTCGCGCTTCTCGGTGGACCTCTCGGCCTTCGAAGGTTCGGTCAAAACATTCGCCAATAGTGCCGCGCTGCCGTTCCTGGAATTGATCGCCGGCATCATCCTGATGGTGTTCCTGAACTGGCAGCTCGCCGTCGTCGCGCTCCTGGTGTTCCCGATCACGCTGGTCGGCCCGCGCATCCTCACCCCGAAGGCGGTGCAGGCCAATTACGAGCAGAAGCTCAACGAGAGCGCGCTACTCGGCATGGTGCAGGAGAACGTGGCGGCGCAGGCCGTGATCAAGGCGTTCAGCCTTCAGCGCAAGATGTTCGGCTTCTTCACCTTCCGCAATGACGAGACGCGCAACAGGATCGCCTCGGCCGGGTTCCTGTCGACCATGGTGGAGCGGACCGTCACCATCTCGGTTCTGTTGCTGCACCTCGTCGTGCTCGCGATCGGCGCCTATCTGGCGACCAAGGGCCAGATCACCATCGGCACCTTCGTCACCTTCGAGAGCGCGTTCTGGGAGGTCTCCTACAACATCGCTCATGTGATGCATTTCATCCCGGTGTCGATCTCCTCGGCCGCCGCGATCCGCCACATGCAGGAACTCCTCGACGAGCCGACGCGCGGCGCCGATCGCCCCGGCGCGCCCGATCTGCCGCGGATCACCAACGACATCACCTTCGACCATGTCACCTTCCAGTATGAAGGCAGCCAGACGCCGGTGCTGGACAATCTCAGCCTCAGGCTCAAGGTCGGCAAGCGCATCGCCATCGTCGGCCCCAGCGGCTCCGGCAAGAGTACGCTGCTCAATCTGATCCTGCGGCTCTACGTGCCCGACGAAGGCCGCGTCACCATCGATGGCGTTGACGTCCGCAAGGTGACGCTGGATTCGCTGCGCCGGAGCATGGCGGTGGTGTTCCAGGAGAACATGCTGTTCAACATGTCGATCCGCGAGAACATCCGGCTCGGCAAGGAGGGCGCGACCGACGAGGAGGTGGAGGAGGCGGCCAAGAAGGCGGAGATCCACCGCTACATCATGAGCCTGCCGCAACGATACGACACGCAGGTCGGCGAGCGCGGCGATACCCTGTCGGGCGGCCAGCGCCAGCGCATCGCGATCGCGCGCGCGATCATCCGCAATCCGTCGTTGCTGCTGCTGGACGAGGCCACCTCCGCGCTCGACCAGACCACGGAAGCCGCGATCAATCGCACGCTGCTGAAAGTTGCCAAGGGACGCACCATGATCTGGTCGACCCATCGCCTGACCTCGGTGGTCGAGATGGACGAGATCATCGTGATTTCAGGGGGCAGGGCGATCGAGCGCGGCTCGCATGCCGAGCTGCTCGCCAAGAACGGCACCTATCGCAAGCTCTGGAACGACCAGATCCATCAGCCCCACGGCGCTGCGGCTCACGCCGACGACGACAGCGACGATGAGGATGATGAAGACGACCTCGACGAGGATGATGAGGACGAGGACGACGAGGAGGAGTGACCGAGGAAGTTCGGCTCCAGGTGGAAGGCTCGTCCAGCCGGCCGCAGCATCCCCTGAACCGACCACGCGATGAAGCGCGCCCAGCGCTGCGCGGTCCAGTAGGGGCTCGTGCCAATCGAAACCGAGCGGAAGTCGAACGCCTTGGCGGCCGACCATCGATCGCAGGCCTGTTTGACCGGGTCAGCGTAGAATGCGGCGATCTTGGCCGCGGCCATTCCGTCTGAAGCGAGCCACTGCGGGATGTAGACGTTGCAGAGCCGCTCGACGTCGGTGAAGACCTTGTCGCAGCCGGTGCCGGCAACGGGGCAGGAGGTCGAGAAGGCATCGCCAACCAGCACGACGCCGGGCTGGCCGCGGGCGTCGTTCACATAGAGATCGACCGGGCGGATCTTCAGCTCACCTGGGATATCGAAGGCGCCGGTGATGCGCTTGAGCCGCGGCAGCGTGGCGTGCAGCGTCTCGGCGGGCGCACGGCGCAGCTCGCGCAGCCAGGGATCGTCGAAGCCGCGGTAGACGAACAGATTGGCGCGCATCCGCGTGCCGATCGGAAACAGCGTGATGTAGGGGATGCGGTCGCTCGGCTGCTCCGAGAAATAGGTTAGCGCCGGGAAGTCGAACGAATTCCGCCCAGCCGGCGCCACGTCGAACCCGATCGAGATCGAGTGGCAGGCGCTGACGACTGTTCGCGCGATTCCGAGCTGGTGGCGGAGACCAACGTTCAGGCCGTTGGCAAGCACGAGCAGGCGGGCTGAGATCGTCTCCGCGTTGGAGAGCACGACCTTTTGCCGTTCCGGGCTCGTTTCGACCGAGACGGCCTTGGCGCAGATGCGCTCGACGGCAACAGGGATTTCATCGCGGACCGCGTTGACCAGGGAACCGTAGAGGATGTTGAACTGCCGGCTCGGGGCCTTGTCGAGCAGGTGGCCGAATCGGGCGATCCAGTTCTCGCCGGCAAAGGTCGCGCGGCGCAGCACCGATTCTGCGATTCCGGTCCGCAAGAATCGCTCGACCTGCACGTGTCCGCTGAGTTTTTCGACGCGAAAATCCGCCGGATAGGTGTCATGCGGATCGATCAGCATTGTCGAAATGCCGGCGCGGCCGAGCATCGCGGCGGCGGTCGAGCCTGACAATCCCCCGCCGATGATGGCAATGTCGGTGTACCGCATGACGCAAATCTCTGCCGCAGGCGTCAGATTGCCGCATCAACCGGAAAAAAAGCCTTAGCGAGGGTTATAAAAGTATATTTTACCCTGATATAAATACCTTTTGGGCTGGCGGGACCGTTGTCCCGTTCCCATATCCTGGAGGCGCGGTGAGTGCGGGCAAACGGCGATTTTGACAGGTGCCAGAAGCGCTTTCCGACTGTCGTTTCGCCTTGACTTGATCGATTCTCACTTATAGAAAGCGCCTCACTTAACGACAGGCGGTGAGCATCGCCAACGTCGGAACGGGCCACCCGTTGATCTCCAGGGATCGCTAAAGGCGGGCACCAACCTCGACGAATGCCGCTCAAACGCTGTCGATCATAGCTAGGCAATGCCAGTGCGATTTTAGTTCTCTTGAGCTCGTTCTCTTGAGATCGATTTCGGATGCATGACCTCGGTGCGCGGGCCGCAGCTTCACGCTGAGCGGCCCAAATACTGCGGTCCTCTGTGGCGTCGAAGCGCTTTCCGCTCAGTGATGGAGCGGTTGGCGCAATTTCGCTTTGCGCGGGTTCTTCCGCGAAAGGTGGCCTCGTCGGGCGGGTAGCTCGAAACGAATTTGCGGTCCCGGCAACGGGCCGCGCCAAGACAGCGGACCTGCAAGGGGCCGCGGCAGAACAAAGGGTAAGGCCAGGATGCCGACGATCAACCAGCTGATCGCACAACCGCGTGAAGTGCAGAAGTCGCGCAAGAAGGTGCCGGCGCTGCAGCAGTCGCCGCAGAAGCGCGGCGTTTGCACGCGCGTCTACACCACGACCCCGAAGAAGCCGAACTCGGCGCTTCGTAAGGTTGCCAAGGTGCGCCTGACCAACGGCTTCGAGGTGATCGGCTACATCCCGGGTGAGGGCCATAACCTCCAGGAGCACTCGGTGGTCATGATCCGCGGCGGCCGCGTCAAGGACTTGCCCGGCGTGCGCTACCACATCCTCCGCGGCGTTCTGGATACCCAGGGCGTCAAGAACCGTAAGCAGCGTCGTTCGAAGTACGGCGCGAAGCGTCCGAAGTAAGCGGGAACCAGCTCAATGTCTCGTCGCCACTCAGCGGAAAAGCGCGAAGTCCTTCCCGATCCGAAGTTCGGGAACATCATCGTCACGAAGTTCATGAACTCGGTGATGTATGCCGGCAAGAAGTCGGTCGCCGAAGGCATCGTCTACGGTGCGTTCGGTATCATCGAAAGCAAGACCAAGCAGAACCCGCTCGGCGTGTTCGAGCAGGCACTCGAGAACGTCATGCCGACGATCGAAGTGCGCTCCCGCCGCGTCGGCGGCGCGACCTACCAGGTTCCGGTCGAGGTTCGCTCGACCCGCCGGCAGGCCCTTGGCATTCGTTGGCTGATCTCGGCTGCGCGCGAGCGCAATGAAAAGACGATGACGGAGCGGCTCTCGGCTGAGCTTCTGGACGCATCGAACAACCGCGGGAACGCCGTCAAGAAGCGTGAAGACGTGCACCGGATGGCCGAAGCCAACCGCGCCTTCTCGCATTATCGCTGGTAACGGCGACACACTCGGACTCGCAAGGAACGACCTATGCCCCGCCAACATGCCATCGAGGACTACCGTAACTTCGGTATCATGGCGCATATCGACGCCGGCAAGACCACGACGACCGAGCGCATCCTCTATTACACCGGCAAGAGCCACAAGATCGGCGAAGTGCACGAAGGTGCCGCGACGATGGACTGGATGGAGCAGGAGCAGGAGCGGGGCATCACGATCACCTCGGCTGCGACCACCGCCTTCTGGGCTGGCAAGCGCCTGAACATCATCGACACCCCCGGCCACGTCGACTTCACCATCGAGGTCGAGCGTTCGCTGCGCGTGCTCGACGGCGCCGTATGCGTGCTCGACTCCAACCAGGGCGTCGAGCCCCAGACCGAGACCGTCTGGCGCCAGGGCGACAAGTACAAGGTTCCGCGCATCGTCTTCTGCAACAAGATGGATAAGACCGGCGCGGATTTCTACAAGTGCCTGTCCGATATCGTCGACCGTCTGGGCGCCAGGCCCGTGGCGATTCAGCTTCCGATCGGCTCCGAGAATAACTTCAAGGGCATGATCGACCTCGTTCGCATGCAGGCGCTGGTCTACAATCAGGACTCGCTTGGCTCGATGTACGATGTCGAGGCGATTCCTGCTGACCTCGCCGACAAGGCGAAGGAGTATCGCGAGAAGCTGGTGGAAGCCGCCGTCGAGCTCGACGATGACGCCATGGCTGCTTACCTCGACGGCAACGAGCCGGACGAGGCGACGCTGAAGAAGCTCATCCGCAAGGCCGTTCTCACCGGTGCTTTCTATCCGGTTCTTTGCGGCACCGCGTTCAAGAACAAGGGCGTGCAGCCGCTGCTCGACGCGGTTGTCGCTTACCTGCCGTCGCCGCTCGATGTGCCCGCCATCAAGGGCACCGACGACAAGGGCAACGAAGTCGTGCGCAAGGCGGACGACAAGGAGCCGCTCGCGCTGCTCGCGTTCAAGATCATGGACGACCCGTTCGTCGGCACCATCACCTTCTGCCGCATCTACTCGGGCATCCTGCAGAGCGGCACGGGCGTCGTGAACTCGACCCGTGAGAAGAAGGAGCGCATCGGGCGCATGTTGCTGATGCATGCGAACAACCGCGAAGACATCAAGGAAGCCTATGCTGGCGACATCGTCGCGCTGGCCGGCCTGAAGGAAGCGCGCACCGGTGACACGCTGTGTGATCCCGACAAGCAGGTGATCCTGGAGAAGATGGAATTCCCCGAGCCGGTCATCGAGATCGCGATCGAGCCGAAGTCCAAGGCCGACCAGGAGAAGCTGGGCGTGGCGCTGGCCAAGCTCGCCGCGGAGGATCCGTCCTTCCGCGTGTCGACCGATCAGGAGTCTGGTCAGACCATTCTCAAGGGCATGGGCGAACTCCATCTCGACATCAAGGTCGACATCCTCAGGCGCACCTACAAGGTCGACGCCAACATCGGCGCGCCGCAGGTTGCGTTCCGTGAGCGCGTCACCAAGAAGGCCGAGGTCAAGTACACCCACAAGAAGCAGACCGGCGGCACCGGGCAGTTCGCGGAAGTGTCGATCGTGGTCGAGCCGAACGAGCCCGGCAAGGGCTACGAGTTCGAGTCCAAGATCGTCGGCGGTGCGGTTCCGAAGGAATACATCCCCGGCGTCGAAAAGGGTCTCAACAGCGTGATGAGCTCTGGTGTCGTCGCGGGCTTCCCCGTGGTCGACGTCAAGGTTCAGCTCGTCGACGGTAAGTATCACGACGTCGACTCGTCGGCGCTCGCCTTCGAAATCGCATCGCGCGCGGCATTCCGCGAAGCCTTGCAGAAGGGCAAGTCCGTGCTGCTCGAGCCGATCATGAAGGTCGAGGTGGTGACCCCGGAAGACTACACCGGCTCGGTCATCGGCGACCTGAATTCCCGGCGCGGTCAGATCCAGGGTCAAGACATGCGTGGCAACGCCAACGTCATCAACGCGATGGTGCCGCTCATGAACATGTTCGGTTACGTGAATAACCTGCGCTCGATGAGCCAGGGTCGCGCAACCTTCACCATGCAGTTCGACCACTACGCAGAAGCGCCGGCTAACGTGTCGGCAGAAGTCCAGAAGAAGTTTGCCTGATTGTCGTCGGTCTCAAGCTGACGATTGAACGGAGAGTCAAATGGCCAAAGCAAAGTTTGAACGTAACAAACCGCACTGCAACATCGGCACCATCGGTCACGTCGACCATGGCAAGACGTCGCTGACCGCGGCGATTACCAAGGTTCTCGCCGAAGCCGGCGGTGCGACGTTCACCGCGTACGACCAGATCGACAAGGCACCGGAAGAGAAGGCGCGCGGCATCACGATCTCGACCGCGCACGTCGAGTACGAGACGCCGAACCGCCACTACGCCCACGTCGACTGCCCCGGCCACGCCGACTACGTGAAGAACATGATCACCGGCGCTGCCCAGATGGACGGTGCGATCCTGGTCGTGTCGGCTGCTGACGGCCCGATGCCGCAGACCCGCGAGCACATCCTGCTCGCCCGCCAGGTCGGCGTGCCCGCGCTTGTCGTGTTCCTCAACAAGTGCGACATGGTCGACGATCCGGAGCTGCTCGAGCTCGTCGAGCTCGAAGTCCGCGAGCTGCTCTCGAAGTACGAATTCCCCGGCGACAAGATTCCGATCATCAAGGGTTCGGCGCTCGCCGCTCTCGAAGATTCGGACAAGAAGCTCGGCCACGACGCCATCCTCGAGCTGATGAAGAACGTCGACGAGTACATCCCGCAGCCGGAGCGTCCGATCGACCAGCCGTTCCTGATGCCGGTTGAAGACGTGTTCTCGATCTCGGGCCGCGGCACCGTCGTGACCGGCCGTGTCGAGCGCGGCGTCGTCAAGGTCGGCGAGGAAATCGAGATCGTCGGTCTGCGTGCGACCCAGAAGACCACGGTCACCGGCGTCGAAATGTTCCGCAAGCTGCTCGATCAGGGCCAGGCCGGTGACAACATCGGCGCGCTGCTCCGCGGCACCAAGCGCGAGGACGTCGAGCGCGGCCAGGTTCTGGCCAAGCCGGGTTCGGTCAAGCCGCACACCAAGTTCAAGGCTGAGGCCTACATCCTCACCAAGGAAGAGGGCGGTCGCCACACCCCGTTCTTCACCAACTACCGTCCGCAGTTCTACTTCCGCACCACCGACGTGACCGGTGTCGTGCACCTGCCGGAAGGCACCGAGATGGTGATGCCGGGCGACAACATCGCGATGGAAGTGCACCTGATCGTGCCGATCGCGATGGAAGAGAAGCTCCGCTTCGCGATCCGCGAAGGCGGCCGTACCGTCGGCGCCGGCGTCGTCGCCTCGATCATCGAGTAATTACGCGAATAGGGATTGGCGAGTAGCGAGTGGTGACATTCGCTATTCGCTATTCGCCACCCACTGAAGAGAGACCACGGCAATGAACGGCCAAAACATTCGTATCCGTCTCAAGGCGTTCGACCATCGTATTCTCGATACGTCGACGCGTGAGATCGTGAACACGGCGAAGCGCACCGGCGCGCAGGTCCGCGGACCCATTCCGCTGCCCACCCGCATCGAGAAGTTCACCGTCAACCGTTCGCCCCACGTCGACAAGAAGAGCCGCGAACAGTTCGAGATGCGCACCCACAAGCGTCTGCTCGACATCGTCGATCCGACCCCGCAGACCGTCGACGCTTTGATGAAGCTCGATCTGGCCGCCGGTGTCGACGTCGAGATCAAGCTCTAAGATTTTTGGATCCCGTCCGCGCAAGCGGACAGAAAGAACAGGAAGCAAGCCGATGCGCTCCGGAGTGATCGCACAAAAGGTCGGGATGACGCGGGTCTTTACGGAGGCCGGCGAGCATATCCCCGTGACCGTGCTGAAGCTCGGCAATTGCCAGGTCGTAGGCCACCGCACTGAAGAGAAGAACGGTTACGTCGCGCTCCAGCTTGGTTCTGGCAGCCGCAAGACCGTTTACATGCCCAAGGCTGAGCGCGGCCAGTTCGCGGTCGCCAAAGTCGAGCCGAAGCGTCGGGTCGAGGAATTCCGCGTGTCCCAGGACGCCATGATCCCCGTCGGCGCCGAGATTCTCGCCGATCATTTCGTCGTCGGCCAGTTCGTCGACGTCACCGGCACCTCGGTCGGTAAGGGCTTCGCTGGTGGTATGAAGCGCTGGAACTTCGGCGGTCTGCGCGCCACCCACGGCGTGTCGGTCTCGCACCGCTCGATCGGTTCGACCGGTGGCCGTCAGGACCCCGGCAAGACCTGGAAGAACAAGAAGATGCCCGGCCACATGGGTGTCGACCGCATCACCACGCTCAACCTCCGCGTCGTTCAGACCGATGTCGAGCGCGGCCTGATCCTCGTCGAAGGCGCCGTTCCCGGCTCCAAGGGCGGCTGGATTCGCGTGCGCGACGCCGTCAAGAAGCCACTGCCGAAGGAAGCTCCGAAGCCCGGCAAGTTCAAGGTTGCGGGCGGCGAAGCCGAGGCTGCGGCCCAGCAAGAGGGTGCGTGAGATGGAATTGAAGGTCACCACCCTCGAAGGTAAGGAAGCCGGCTCGGTCCAGCTTTCCGACACCATTTTCGGCCTCGAGCCGCGCCAGGACATCATTGCTCGTTGCGTGCAGTGGCAGCTCAACAAGCGCCAGGCCGGTACGCACAAGGCCAAGGGCCGCGCCGAGATCTGGCGCACCGGCAAGAAGATGTACAAGCAGAAGGGCACCGGCGGTGCTCGTCACGGCTCGGCTCGCGTGCCGCAGTTCCGTGGCGGTGGCCGTGCCTTCGGTCCGGTGGTGCGTTCGCACGCCACCGACCTGCCGAAGAAGGTCCGCGCGCTCGCTCTCAAGCATGCGCTCTCGGCCAAGGCCAAGGACGGCGATCTCGTCGTGATCGACAAGGCCGCGCTGGAAGCCGCCAAGACCAAGGCGCTGCTCGGCCACTTCTCGGGTCTGGGTTTGACCAACGCGCTGATCATCGACGGCGCCGAGCTCAACAACGGCTTTGCCGCCGCGGCCCGCAACATCCCGAACATGGACGTGCTGCCGATCCAGGGCATCAACGTCTATGACATCCTGCGCCGTCAGAAGCTCGTTCTGACCAAGGCCGCCATCGATGCGCTGGAGGCGCGCTTCAAATGACGAAGAACATCGAGCCTCGCCACTACGACGTGATCCTGTCGCCGGTCGTGACCGAAAAGGCCACGATCGCCTCGGAGCACAACAAGGTCCTGTTCAAGGTGGCCGCGAAAGCGACCAAGCCGCAGATCAAGGAAGCGATCGAGAAGCTGTTCGACGTCAAGGTCAAGAGCGTCAACACGCTGGTCCGCAAGGGCAAAACCAAGGTCTTCCGCGGCAATCTCGGCTCGCAGTCGAACAGCAAGCGCGCGATCGTGACCCTCGAAGAGGGCCACCGGATCGACGTCACCACCGGTCTGTAAGGTCGTACGACGATGGCACTGAAGAAATTCAATCCCACGACGCCGGGCCAGCGCCAGCTGGTCATGGTCGATCGTTCGGCCCTCTACAAGGGCAAGCCGGTCAAGGCGCTCACCGAGGGCAAGCACTCCTCGGGCGGTCGCAACAACACCGGTCGCATCACCGTGCGTTTCCGTGGCGGCGGTCACAAGAAGACGCTACGCACCGTGGATTTCAAGCGCGAGAAGATCGACGTCCCCGCGACCGTCGAGCGTCTCGAGTACGATCCGAACCGCACCGGCTTCATCGCGCTGATCAAGTATCAGGACGGTGAGCAGGCCTACATCCTGGCGCCGCAGCGCCTGGCCGTGGGTGACACCATCGTCGCCGGCAACTACGTCGACGTGAAGCCGGGCAATGTCATGCCGCTCGGCAACATGCCGGTCGGCACGATCATCCACAACATCGAGGTCAAGATCGGGAAGGGTGGCCAGCTCGCCCGTTCCGCGGGCACCTATGCCCAGCTCGTCGGCCGCGACCAGGACTACGTGATTATCCGCCTGAACTCGGGCGAGCAGCGTCTCGTGCACGGCCGTTGCCGCGGCACGATTGGCGCGGTGTCGAATCCGGATCACATGAATACCTCGATCGGCAAGGCCGGCCGCAACCGTTGGCTGGGCCGCAAGCCGCATAACCGCGGCGTTTCGATGAACCCGATCGACCATCCGCACGGCGGTGGTGAGGGTCGTACCTCGGGCGGTCGCCACCCGGTTACTCCGTGGGGCAAGCCGACCAAGGGCAAGAAGACCCGCACCAACAAGTCGACCAACAAATTCATTCTCCTAAGCCGCCACAAGCGGAAGAAGTAAGGAACGCCGGACATGGTTCGTTCAGTCTGGAAAGGCCCGTTCGTCGAGGGTTCTCTGCTTAAGAAGGCAGATGCCGCGCGCGCGTCCGGCCGTCACGACGTCATCAAGATCTGGAGCCGTCGCTCGACCATCCTGCCGCAGTTCGTCGGCCTGACCTTTGGTGTCTACAACGGTCAGAAGCACGTGCCGGTAGCGGTCAACGAGGAAATGGTCGGTCACAAGTTCGGCGAGTTCTCGCCGACCCGGACCTTCCATGGCCACTCCGGCGACAAGAAAGCCAAGAGGGCTTAAACGATGAGCAAACCTAAGCGCGAACGGAGCCTCGCCGAGAACGAGGCCAAGGCGGTCGCCCGGATGCTGCGGGTGAGCCCGCAGAAGCTCAACCTGGTGGCCCAGCTCATTCGCGGCCGGAAGGCGTCTTCTGCGCTCGCCGACCTGCAGTTTTCGCGCAAGCGGATCGCGGTTGACGTGAAGAAGTGCCTGGAATCGGCTATCGCCAATGCCGAGAACAACCACGACCTCGACGTCGACGATCTCGTCGTGGCGCAGGCCTTCGTGGGCAACGGCCTCGTGATGAAGCGCTTCGCCGCTCGCGGCCGTGGCCGCTCGGGCCGGGTCTACAAACCATTTTCGCAGCTGACGATCATCGTTCGTCAGGTCGAAGCCGAAGCAGCGGCTTAAGGGACGCAGGAGAAAACGATGGGTCAAAAGATCAATCCGATCGGTCTGCGTCTTGGCATCAACCGAACCTGGGATTCCCGCTGGTTCGCCGGCAAGCAGGAATACGGCAAGCTGCTGCATGAGGACGTCAAAATCCGCGAGATCCTGCACAAGGAGCTCAAGCAGGCGGCCGTCGCCCGCATCGTGATCGAGCGTCCGCACAAGAAGTGCCGCGTCACCATCCACTCGGCTCGTCCGGGCGTTGTGATCGGCAAGAAAGGCGCCGACATCGACAAGCTGCGCAAGAAGGTCGCGGACATCACGTCGTCCGATGTCGTCATCAACATCGTCGAAATCCGCAAGCCGGAGCTCGATGCGACGCTGGTGGCTGAATCGATCGCGCAGCAGCTCGAGCGCCGCGTGGCGTTCCGCCGCGCCATGAAGCGTGCCGTGCAGTCGGCAATGCGTCTCGGCGCGGAAGGTATCCGCATCAACTGCTCGGGTCGTCTGGGCGGTGCGGAAATCGCGCGCATGGAGTGGTACCGCGAAGGTCGCGTGCCGCTGCACACGCTGCGCGCCGACATCGACTACGGCGTTGCGACCGCGTTCACGACCTTCGGCACCTGCGGCGTCAAGGTCTGGATCTTCAAGGGCGAGATCCTCGAGCATGATCCGATGGCCCAGGACAAGAGAATGGCCGAAGGCGAGACTGGTGGCGGTGGTGATCGCGGCCGATCGCGCCGTGACGCTGCGGCCTGACGCCAGCACAAAGAATTTGAGGGCTTGAAGCCATGATGCAACCTAAGAAAACGAAGTTCCGGAAGGCGCATAAGGGCCGCATCCACGGCGTTGCGACTTCGGGCGCGACGTTGGCGTTCGGCCAGTTCGGCCTGAAGGCGACCGAGCCTGAGCGCGTCACCGCGCGCCAGATCGAAGCCGCTCGCCGCGCGCTGACCCGTCACATGAAGCGCGCCGGCCGCGTCTGGATCCGCGTGTTCCCCGACGTTCCGGTGTCGAAGAAGCCGGCCGAAGTCCGCATGGGCTCCGGCAAGGGGTCGCCGGAATTGTGGGTCGCGCGCGTCAAGCCGGGCCGGGTGCTGTTCGAGATCGACGGCGTTAACACCCAGACCGCACGCGAGGCGCTGACCCTTGCGGCAGCCAAGCTGCCGATCAAGACGCGCTTCGTCGAGCGCATTGCGGAGTAATGGCCATGGCACAGATGAAGATCGAAGACATCCGCGCGATGAGCCCCGACCAGCAGGATGACGCCATCCTGAACCTGAAGAAGGAGCGCTTCAACCTGCGCTTCCAGCGCGCTACCGGGCAGCTCGAGAACACCTCGCGCCTGCGCGAGGCCCGCCGTGACATCGCCCGGATCAAGACCGTCGCCGCGCAGACGCGCGCGAAGAAGAAGTAAGAGGCTTACGAAGATGCCGAAACGTACTTTGCAGGGCGTGGTCGTCAGCGACAAGCAAGCCAAGACCATCGTGGTGCGCGTCGATCGCCGCTTCACGCACCCGATCTACAAGAAGACGATCCGCCGTTCGAAGAACTATCATGCGCACGACGAGAGCAACGAGTTCAAGCCGGGCGACATGGTGTGGATCGAGGAATCGAAGCCGATTTCGAAGTTGAAGCGCTGGGTCGTGATCCGAGGCGAACATAAGAAAAGCGCCTGATCTGTTGGCTTTAGCCGACTGACTTCAGGGAAATGTTGAGCGCCGGCTGGGCTGGCGCAATTAGAAAGAGGACGAGGTGCATCAATGATTCAGATGCAGACCAACCTCGACGTGGCCGACAATTCTGGCGCACGCCGTGTCATGTGTATCAAGGTGCTCGGAGGCTCCAAGCGCCGCTACGCCACGATCGGCGACGTCATTGTCGTCTCGATCAAGGAAGCGATTCCGCGTGGTAAGGTGAAGAAGGGCGACGTGATGAAGGCCGTCGTGGTGCGCGTCCGCAAGGACATCCGCCGCGCCGACGGTTCGGTCATCCGCTTCGACCGCAACGCCGCCGTTCTGATCAACAACCAGTCCGAGCCGATCGGTACCCGTATCTTCGGGCCCGTGCCGCGCGAACTGCGTGGCAAGAACCACATGAAGATCATCTCGCTCGCGCCGGAGGTGCTGTGATGGCTGCGAAGATACGCAAGGGCGACAAGGTCGTCGTGCTGACCGGCCGCGACAAGGGCCGCACCGGCGAAGTTTTCGAAGTGCGCCCCGACGCCGGCACGGCGCTCGTGCGCGGCATCAACATGGTCAAGCGTCACCAGAAGCAGACGCAGGCCCAGGAGGGCGGCATCATCTCGAAGGAGTCGCCGATCCAACTGTCCAACATCGCGTATGTCGGCAAGGACGGAAAGCCGACCCGCGTCGGATTCAAGATTCTGGCGGACGGCAAGAAGGTCCGCATCGCCAAGAGCTCGGGAGCTGAGATCGATGGCTGAGGCCGCTTACACCCCGCGCCTGCGCGCGGAATATGACGCGAAGATCCGCACGGCGATGACCGAGAAGTTCGGTTATGAGAACGTCATGCAGGTTCCGCGCCTGGACAAGGTCGTGCTGAACATGGGCGTTGGCGATTCCGTCAACGACCGCAAGAAGGCCGAGACCGCCGCCGCCGAGCTGACGCAGATCGCCGGCCAGAAGGCGATCGTGACCTATTCGCGTATCGCGATCGCGACCTTCAAGCTGCGTGAGAACCAGCCGATCGGCTGCAAGGTCACGCTGCGCAAGGCCCGCATGTACGAGTTCATCGACCGCCTGGTGACGGTTGCGCTGCCGCGCGTCCGCGACTTCCGTGGCCTGAACCCGAAGAGCTTTGACGGCCGCGGCAACTACTCGCTCGGCATCAAGGAACACATCATTTTCCCCGAGATCGACTTCGACAAGGTCACGGAAGCCCGCGGTATGGACATCACCGTCTGCACCACGGCCAAGACCGACGAAGAGGCGAGGGCCTTGTTGACCGCTTTCAATTTCCCGTTCCGGCAGTGAGACGCTGAGCTAAAGCCTCTCAAACGCGGATACCCAGGAGCCAAGCATGGCAAAGAAGAGTTCAGTCGAGAAGAACAACCGGCGCAAGCGGATGGTGAAGAACGCCGCCCCGAAGCGCGAGCGGTTGAAGGCGATCATCGCCGACAAGAAGCTGCCGATGGAAGAGCGTTTCGCAGCGACGTTGAAGCTGGCGGAAATGCCGCGCAACTCGTCGGCGACCCGCATCCGCCTGCGTTGCGAGCTGTCGGGCCGCCCGCGCTCGAACTACCGCAAGAACAAGCTGTCCCGTATCGCGCTGCGCGAACTTGGCTCCAAGGGCATGGTCCCGGGCCTCGTGAAGTCCAGCTGGTAAGGAGGGTCGTTTAGATGTCTACGCACGATCCAATCAGCGATCTGATCACCCGTATCCGCAACGCGCAGATGCGCTCCAAGACCAAGGTGTCCACGCCTGGCTCGAAGATGCGCGAGAACGTGCTCGAGGTCCTCAAGACCGAGGGCTACATCCGCGGCTACGCCACGCTCGAGCATTCCTCGGGCCGCAGCGAGATCGAGATCGAGCTGAAGTATTTCGACGGCGAGCCCGTCATCCGCGAGATCGAACGTGTCTCCAAGCCCGGGCGTCGTGTTTACGCCTCGGTGAAGAACCTGCCGCGGGTCAATAACGGGCTCGGCATTTCGGTGTTGTCGACGCCGAAGGGGATCATGGCCGACCACAGCGCGCGCGACGCGAATGTGGGCGGTGAAGTCCTCTTCACGGTGTTCTGAGAAGGATTTTTGATCCATGTCACGTGTTGGCAAAAGGCCTGTGGCGGTGCCGTCGGGTGTTACCGCGACCGTCGATGGGCAGACCGTCAAGATGAAGGGGCCGAAGGGCCAGCTTCAGTTCGTCGTCCATGACGACGTCGAGGTGAAGCTCGAGAACGGCCAGGTCAAGGTGAACCCGCGGGTCGAGACCAATCGCGCGCGGGCGCTGTACGGTACCGCTCGCGCCCAGGTCGCGAATCTGGTCGAAGGCGTCACCAAGGGCTTCGAGAAGAAGCTCGAAATCACCGGCGTCGGTTACCGCGCCGCGATGCAGGGCAAGAACCTGCAGCTCGCGCTCGGCTATAGCCACGACGTGGTCTATCCGATCCCGGAGGGGATCACGATCACCGTGCCGAAGCCGACCGAGATCACGGTGACCGGCAGCGACATCCAGCGCGTCGGTCAGGTCGCCGCTGAGATCCGCGCCTATCGTCCGCCGGAGCCCTATAAGGGTAAGGGCGTGAAGTATGTTGGCGAATTCATCTTCCGCAAGGAAGGCAAGAAGAAGTAACGGAGCCGGTCATGTCGAAAGCCAAGGTTACGAATGCCCGGCGCAAGCGGAGTGTGCGGCTGAAGCTGCGCCGCTCCGGTGGCGGCCGTCCGCGCCTGTCGGTGTTCCGCTCGTCCAAGCACATCTACGCCCAGGTCATCGACGACCTGAAGGGCGAGACGCTGGCCTCTGCCTCGTCGCTCGAGAAAGCGATGCGCGACGGCGGCAAGACCGGCGCCGACATCGATGCGGCGAAGGCGGTCGGCAAGCTGCTGGCCGAGCGCGCCGCCGAGAAGGGCGTCAAGGAAGTCGTGTTCGATCGCGGCAGCTATCTCTATCACGGGCGCGTCAAGGCTCTTGCCGACGCTGCGCGTGAGAGCGGGCTGAGCTTCTAACAGAATTTGAGGATTGAGGCGTAAGCCTCTGAAGGATTGGAAAAACCATGGCAGCTGAACGCGAACAACGTGGTGGACGCGATCAACGCGGCGGCGGACGTGAACGCAGGGAGCGCGAGGAGCGCGACAGCGAGTTCGTCGACAAGCTCGTCCACATCAATCGCGTGGCCAAGGTCGTCAAGGGCGGCAAGCGCTTCGGTTTCGCAGCGCTGGTCGTGATCGGCGACCAGAAGGGCCGCGCCGGCTTCGGTCACGGCAAGGCGCGCGAGGTGCCTGAGGCGATCCGCAAGGCAACCGAGTCCGCCAAGCGCAACCTGACCCGCGTGTCGCTGCGCGAGGGCCGCACGCTTCATCACGATATCGCCGGCCGTCATGGCGCGGGCCGTGTCTATCTGCGTGCCGCACCGGCCGGTACCGGCATCATCGCTGGCGGCCCGATGCGCGCCGTGTTCGAGACGCTCGGCGTTCAGGACGTGGTGGCGAAGTCGATCGGCTCGTCGAACCCGTACAACATGGTGCGCGCGACTTTCGACGCGCTGAAGCATCAGGATTCGCCGCGTTCGGTCGCAGCCCGCCGCAACATCAAGGTGTCCACTCTGCAGTCCCGCCGTATCGGCGGCGATGCCGAGGCGGCTGCCGACTAACGGAAGCTTTGGAGTAGACTCCCATGGCCAAGGCCAGCAAGACGATCAAGCTCGAGCAGACCGGCAGCGCGATCCGCCGCCATCACTCGCAGCGCTCGACGCTGATCGGGCTCAAACTCAACAAGATCGGTCGCACCAGCGAACTGCCGGATACCCCGGCGGTCCGCGGTATGATTGAGAAGGTTCACCATCTCGTCCGCATCGTCGACGAGAAGTAAGCAAAGGCGCATGATCCCGAAAAGCGGGCACCGGTTTTCGGTGATAATCATGCGCAAGACACAAGGAGAAGGGCGATGAAGCTCAGCGATATCGCCGACAACGCCGGCTCGCGCAAAAAGCGTATGCGCGTCGGCCGCGGCATTGGTTCGGGCAAGGGCAAGCAGTCCGGCCGCGGCGGCAAGGGCCAGACCGCGCGTTCGGGCGTGCGCATCAAGGGTTTCGAAGGCGGCCAGATGCCGATGCATCGCCGTCTGCCCAAGCGCGGCTTCAACAACATCTTCCGCGTGGAGTTCGCCGAGATCAATCTCGACCGGCTCCAGGAAGCGGTCGATGCCAAGAAGATCGACGCCGGCAGCGTCGTGAACGTCGAAGCGCTGGTGAAGGGCGGCGTGCTGCGCCGCGCCAAGGGTGGCCTGCGGCTGCTCGGCCGCGGCGAGCTCAAGTCCAAGCTCAACATCGAAGTCCATGGCGCCTCGAAGACCGCGATCGCGGCGGTCGAGAAGGCCGGCGGCTCGGTAAAGATCCTCGCGCCTGCCAAGGAAGAAGGCGAGGCGGCGTAACATCTGCGTCATTGGCCCGCGGCTCGCGGGCCTTTACGCAGGCGGGACGTGGACTTATCGAAGCCGAGCCCCAGATAAGGTCCGGCGTCCGCTAAAGTAGCCCGGCCGCGGGTACGACGGCGCAAAAGGCGGCGGGAGAAAGTCCAATATGGCCTCAGCAGCGGAACAACTGGCAGCCAACCTCAATTTCGGCGCGTTTGCCAAGGCCGACGAACTGAAGAAGCGCATCTGGTTCACGCTGGGTGCGCTACTCGTTTACCGGCTCGGAACCTACATCCCGCTGCCCGGTATCGATCCCAACATCTGGGAACAGGTGTTCCGCTCGCAGGCGGGCGGCATCCTCGGCATGTTCAACATGTTCGCCGGCGGCGGCATCCACCGCATGGCGATCTTCGCGCTGAACATCATGCCGTACATCTCGGCCTCTATCATCATCCAGCTCCTGACCACCGTCTCGCCGCAGCTCGAGGCACTGAAGAAGGAAGGCGAGGCCGGCCGCAAGACGCTGAACCAGTACACGCGCTACCTTACCGTCATCCTGGCCGCGTTCCAGTCCTACGGCATTGCGGTGGGCCTGGAAGGCGCCGGCAACGTCGTCAGCGACCCCGGCATGTTCTTCCGCCTGTCCACGGCGATCACGCTGACCGGCGGCACCATGTTCCTGATGTGGCTGGGCGAGCAGATCACCTCGCGCGGCATCGGCAACGGCATCTCGCTGATCATTCTCTCCGGCATCGTCGCCGAGCTGCCCGCGGCGCTCGCCAACATGCTCGAGCTCGGCCGTCAGGGCGCGATGTCGACCGGCCTGATCCTTGTCGTCATCATCATGGCGGTCGCGGTGATCGCCTTCATCGTGTTCGTGGAGCGCGCTCAGCGCCGGCTGCTGATCCAGTATCCGAAGCGCCAGGTCGGCAACAAGATGTTCGAGGGCCAGTCGTCGCATCTGCCGCTCAAGCTCAACACCTCGGGCGTGATCCCGCCGATCTTCGCGTCATCGCTGCTCCTGCTGCCGACGACGGTTGCGAACTTCAACGCGGGCAGTGGGCCCGAATGGTTCCAGTGGATCACCACGCAGCTCGGTCACGGCCGTCCGCTGTTCCTAATCCTCTATCTCGCGCTGATCGTGTTCTTCGCGTTCTTCTACACCGCGATCGTGTTCAACCCGACCGAGACTGCGGACAATCTGAAGAAGCACGGCGGCTTCATTCCGGGCATCCGTCCCGGCGAGCGCACCGCGGAATATATCGACTACGTGCTATCGCGCATCACCGTGCTCGGCGCGATCTATCTGGCGATCGTCTGCTTGATCCCGGAGATCCTGATCTCCTACGCCTCGGTGCCGTTCTATTTCGGCGGCACCTCGCTGCTGATCGTCGTCAGCGTCACCATGGACACGGTGGCGCAGGTGCAGGGCTATCTGCTGGCCCATCAGTACGAAGGCCTGATCCGGAAGTCGAAGCTGCGGGGCCGCCGCCGCTAAGCGCGGCGTCCTCTGATGTCGGCGCGACTGCGCCGTCGATTCGCCGCGCGAGCAACGCGCGGCGCCCGCCGAGGCCACCATCCAGGCATTCGATCGCATCGGCAGAGCTGCTCTCACTGCAGCGAGTCACTGATTTCAAAGGCCTTCTTGGCGTCCGCCCATTCGCTCCCCTATGATATGGGTAGCGGTGCGGCGCCGATTATGGTTTGCACTGTTTCGAACTTCAAACACAGGTGCGCGACGTATCGCTCACCAATTCGGGGGGGGCGTACGCCAATGAGAATTATACTTCTGGGGCCGCCGGGGTCGGGCAAGGGGACCCAGGCGCAACTTCTGGTGCAGCGCTATGGCATCGTCCAGCTCTCGACCGGCGAGATGTTGCGCGCAGCCGTTGCGGCGGGAACGCCGGTCGGACTCAAGGCCAAGGAGATCATGGCCGGCGGCGGCCTCGTGCCCGACGAGGTCGTGGTCGGAATCATCTCCGACCGGATCGACCAGCCAGACGCCAGGAACGGCTTCATCCTGGACGGTTTCCCGCGCACCGTGCCGCAGGCCGAGGCGCTCGACGAACTGCTCAGGCACAAGCACCTCAAGCTCGATGCGGTGATCGAGCTGCGCGTCAACGAAAGCGCGCTTCTGAGTCGCGTCGAGACCCGCGTCGCCCAGATGCGGGAGCGCGGGGAGGAGGTTCGGGTCGACGACACCCCGGAGGTCCTGACCAAGCGGCTTGCCAGCTACCGCAACCAGACGGAACCGCTGATTCACTACTATTCCGAGCGGCGGAAGCTCTCGACTATCGACGGCATGATGGCCATCGACGAGGTCACCCGCGCCATCCATCGCCAGCTCCTGGCGCTCGGGGCGGTCGAGCCCAAAACGCATGCCCGGAGCGCAGCCAAGGCTGCGCCTGCCAAAAAGACCAAGGCCGCGAAGAAAACGGCCCAAAAGCTGGCGAAAACGACCAAAATGGCCACCAAATCCGCGAAAAAGGCCGCCAAGAAGGCCGCCAAGGGTAGCAAGAAGGCAGCCAAGAAAACCGTCAAGAAAACCGCCAAGAAAACAGCAAAGAAGGCGGCCAAAAAGACCGCCAAGAAGGCTGTCAAAAAAGGTGCCAAAAAGGCCGCAAAAAAGGTCACGAAAAAGCGAGCCAGGCGCTAGCAGCGGTTGACGGAAGCCCCCGGAATCCCTTAATAAGCCCCGCATCCAAGTCGGATAGTTTCAGACGATGCCGGGCCCCAGGAAGACCGGGGGGTGGGCGTCGTGTTCGCGTTTGTGAACACCTGCCCGAGAAAGCAAGCACTTAAAGCCCGATTCCTGACGAGGGATTGGCAACAGGAGAGAAGGCCGTGGCCCGTATTGCCGGCGTGAACATTCCCACCAACAAGCGCGTGCTGATCGCGCTCCAGTACATCCATGGCATCGGCGCGAAGAACGCCGGTGAGATCCTGGAGAAGGTGAAGATTCCCGAGGATCGTCGCGTCAATCAGCTCAGCGACGCCGAAGTGCTGCAGATCCGCGAAGTGATCGACCGCGACTATCTCGTCGAGGGCGACCTGCGGCGTGAGGTCGGCATGAACATCAAGCGTCTGATGGACCTCGGCTGCTATCGCGGCCTGCGTCATCGTCGCGGTCTGCCGGTGCGCGGTCAGCGTACCCACACCAATGCGCGTACGCGCAAGGGCCCGGCCAAGGCCATCGCCGGCAAGAAGAAGTAAGTTTTCGAATCCAATCGCGGCGTGTGGCGAAAGGGGATGACCCGTTCGCCACGCGCCTTTCGTTCCACAGGTGTAGCCGCTGGCGTTACGGCGGCGTTTGAGATCTCCAGGAAAGGTAGTCAATGGCCAAGGAAGCCACCCGCGTTCGTCGTCGTGAGCGCAAGAACATCGCCTCCGGCGTCGCGCACGTGAACTCGTCGTTCAACAACACGACCATCACCATCACCGACGCGCAGGGCAACACGATTGCCTGGTCCTCCGCCGGCACGATGGGCTTCAAGGGCTCGCGCAAGTCTACCCCGTACGCCGCGCAGGTTGCCGCCGAGGACGTGTCGAAGAAGGCGCAGGAACACGGCATGCGCACGCTGGAAGTCGAAGTCGCCGGTCCCGGTTCGGGCCGCGAGTCGGCGCTCCGCGCGCTCCAGGCCGCGGGCTTCACCGTCACCTCGATCCGCGACGTGACCACGATCCCGCACAACGGTTGCCGTCCCCGCAAGCGTCGGCGCGTTTGATACCAAGTTGCGGGCGCATCGGCGCCCGCAATGACTTTTTGCGAAGCCGCGGGAATGATCTGCGGCCTTTCTCCAACGCCAGTATTTTGAACTGTCAAATTGACTGGCCTGTATGGGTGAAACAGTGACGATCCAGAAAAATTGGCAAGAACTGATTCGGCCGAACAAGCTCCAGGTACAGCCCGGCAGCGATCCGGCCCGTTTTGCGACCATCGTCGCTGAGCCGCTCGAGCGTGGCTTCGGCCAGACGCTCGGCAACGCGCTGCGCCGCATCCTGCTCTCCTCGCTCCAGGGCGCGGCGGTGCAGTCGGTGCACATCGACGGCGTGCTGCACGAGTTCTCCTCGATCGCGGGCGTCCGGGAGGACGTCACCGACATCGTGCTCAACATCAAGGACATCTCGATCAAGATGCAGGGCGAAGGCCCCAAGCGCATGGTCGTGAAGAAGCAGGGCCCGGGCGTCGTCACCGCCGGCGACATCCAGACCGTCGGCGACGTCACCGTGCTCAACCCGGACCTTCAGATCTGCACCCTCGACGAGGGCGCGGAGATCCGGATGGAGTTCACGGTCGCAACCGGCAAGGGTTACGTGCCCGCCGAGCGCAACCGTCCCGAGGACGCGCCGATCGGCCTGATCCCGGTCGACAGCCTGTACTCGCCGGTCCGCAAGGTTTCCTACAAGGTCGAGAACACCCGCGAGGGCCAGATCCTCGACTACGACAAGCTGACCATGACGATCGAGACCAACGGCGCGCTGACACCGGATGATTCCGTGGCCTACGCCGCGCGCATCCTGCAGGATCAGCTCAACGTGTTCGTCAACTTCGAAGAGCCGCGCAAGGAAGTCGCCCAGGAGATCATCCCGGACCTCGCCTTCAACCCGGCCTTCCTCAAGAAGGTGGACGAGCTCGAGCTGTCGGTGCGTTCGGCCAACTGCTTGAAGAACGACAACATCGTCTATATCGGCGACCTCGTGCAGAAGTCGGAAGCCGAAATGCTTCGCACCCCGAACTTCGGCCGCAAGTCACTGAACGAGATCAAGGAAGTGCTGGCCCAGATGGGTCTGCACCTCGGCATGGAAGTGCCGGGCTGGCCGCCGGAGAACATCGACGAACTCGCCAAGCGCTTCGAGGATCACTACTGAGCGCAAGCATGATCCCGGACCCGAAGGGCCGCGCTAGCGCAAAGTGCGAAGCGGTTTTCCGATGAGGATCATGCTCTAACAAAGAGGCGAAAGCGCATTCGCGCTTTCGCGGGCGAACGCAGGCAGCCCACCTGAGCAACATGTCCGACGAACCGTCGCGGCAGTTTTAACGTAAGGACTACTCACATGCGTCACGGCAAGGTTCATCGGAAGCTCAACCGCACCGCCGAGCACCGCAAGGCGATGTTCGCCAACATGGCGGCTGCGCTGATCAAGCACGAGCAGATCGTCACCACGCTGCCGAAGGCCAAGGAGCTGCGCCCGATCGTCGAGAAGCTCGTCACCCTCGGCAAGAAGGGCGGTCTGTCGCTGCGCCGCCAGGCGATCTCGGAGCTGCGCGATGTCGACATGGTCAAGAAGCTCTTCGACACGCTGGCGACCCGCTACAAGGACCGCCAGGGCGGCTACACCCGCATCATCAAGGCCGGCTTCCGTTACGGCGACAACGCCGCGATGGCCGTAATCGAGTTCGTCGATCGCGACGTCGATGCCAAGGGCCAGGACTCCGGTCCGACCCACGAGAAGGAAGCCGAAGCGGCATAAGCCGACCGGTATAGAGTTAGAGAAAGCGGCGCCCGGTGCGCCGCTTTTTTTTTGGTCTCGGGCCGATGCATTCGCACGTTCAAGCCGGGCTTCCTAGCATCATGACAGCTTGCTATGGAGGCCTGGAGCATGATCCAGACCCGAAGGGCCGCATTAGCGCAAAGCGTGCAGTGCTTCCCGTCGCGACAAACGCGAAGCGGTTGCGCGGAGATCATGCTCAAACACAAGCTAAAGCGCGACGATGATTCATTTCAAAGTCATCGCGCTTTAGACCAATGGAGGTGAGAATTGAGAAAATTTGTTAAGCCGCAATACTGGGCTCTTTGTTTTTTTTGTGGCGCTGTCGGCCTTGTGGCCACTTTCGACCGCACGCGCCGACCAGCCGTTTCAACGCTTCCTGCCGCTCTTGATTGATCTGAACGGATGGCAGGGCAAGAAGCCGGAAGGCATGTCGATGCAGATGTCCGACACGAACATGACCACGGCAACGCGCGACTACGAGCGCGGTTCGGCGCAGGTGCATGCCTCTGTCCTGATCGGGCAGGGCGCTACCGGAGCCATTCCGCCGATCCAGGGCGGGATGAACCTTCAGACATCAGAAGGTCACGTGATTTCAGCGACGATGCACGGCATGCCGGTGCTCAAGAATTACAATATCCCGGAGAAGTCCGGCTCGCTCATCGTGTCGTTGAGCAAGGACGCCTTGTTCAGCGTTACCTTTGAAGGCATCACCGAGGACGAAGCGCTGGCGCTCGCCGAAAAATTCGACTGGAAGGCGCTGCAGGTCGCCGCTCAGATCAAGTAGCGGCGCAGGTGCGCTAAACGGAAGTGGCGAGAGCCTTTCCTAGAATCTTGAAAGCGGCGCCTTCGGGCGCCGCTTTCTGTTTGCCTCACTGATTGGTGAGCGGCGATTGCGACAGCCTGAGCTGCGCACGATATCTCCGTCAGCATCAATGGAGATGACGCATGAAGATCGACCTTTCCGGAAAGACCGCACTCGTGACCGGCTCGACCGCCGGCATCGGCCACGCCATCGCAAAGGGCCTTGCCGGCTCGGGTGCGAGCGTCGTGATCAACGGCCGCGGCCAGGACAAGGTCGACGCGGCCGTGCGCAAGCTGGAGGGCGTGGGGGCTAAGGTGCGCGGCATCGCCGCCGACGTCTCGACCGCGGCAGGCTGCAAGGCGCTTGTGGCGGCGCTCCCTGACGTCGACATTCTCGTCAACAATGCCGGCATCTTTGAGCCAAAAGACTTTTTCGAGATCCCGGACGAGGACTGGAGCCGCTTCTTCGAGGTCAACGTCATGAGCGGCGTGCGGCTGTCGCGCGCTTACTTGAAGGGCATGCTTAATCGCAATTGGGGTCGCATCGTCTTCATCTCATCTGAATCCGGCCTCAACATTCCTGTCGAGATGATTCACTACGGCATGAGCAAGACGGCCCAGCTCTCGGTCGCGCGTGGCCTCGCGCAGCTCACCCGCGGCACCGGCGTTACCGTCAATTCCGTACTGCCGGGTCCGACCATGTCGGAAGGCGTCGAGACCTTCGTGAAGGACCTCGCCAGGCAGAATGGGCAATCGGTGGACGAGGCCGCGGCCAATTTCGTCAAGCAGCATCGCCCGAGCTCGCTGATCCAGCGCTTCGCCAGCGTCGACGAGATCGCCAACATGGTGGTCTATGTCGCGTCGAAGGAGGCATCCGCGACCAACGGCGCGGCGCTGCGGGTCGAGGGCGGCATCGTCAACACAATTGCCTAAGGTCCGCGCATGCCGGCCTATGTGATCTCCGAGGTCGAGACCCGCGATACAGCCGCGATGGAGGCCTATCGCGCGTTGGCCGCCCAAACCATTGCTCAATATGGCGGGCGCTACCTCGCCCGCGGCGGCGCCACGGAGGTGGTGGAGGGCGGCCCGTCGCCAAAGACCATCATCATCGTGGAATTTCCATCGATGGCCCGCGCCCGCGAATGGTACGCATCGGTCGAATATGCCGAAGCGCTCAAGCTGCGGCAGACGGCGCTGGAGCGGCGGCTGATGTTCGTCGAGGGCGTGGTGGAACCGTAACTGCCGTAGGGTGGGCTAAGCGGAGCGTGCCCACCATTTCGACTGGCGCCTCGTGAGGATGGTGGGCACGGCGCAAGTGCGCCTTTGCCCACCCTACGAGGTCTTAGCCTACCACCCCTCCAGCACGATCTTGCCGCGCGACTTGCCGCTCTCGAGCAGCGCATGCGCGCGCTTGAGGTTGGCGGCGTTGATCGTGCCGAAGGTCTGGCCGAGCGTGGTGCGCAAGACGCCCTTGTCGATGAGGTCGGCGACGTCATTGAGCAGATGATGCTGCGCGATCATGTCTGGCGTCTGGAACGAGGAGCGGGTGAACATCGATTCCCAGTGCACCGAGATCGCCTTGCCCTTGAATGCGGCAATCGCGAATTCCGGCGGATCGTCGATCAGGCCGAACCGGCCCTGCGGTGCCATGAGCTCGGCGATCGACTTGTAGTGCTGGTCGGTGAAGGTGAGGCTCGCGACCAGCGCAACCGGCGGCAGCTTCAGTTTCTCGATCTGCTCCTTCATCGGCTTGCCGTGGTCGATGACCGCATGCGCGCCAAGATCGAGGCACCATTTTTGCGACTCCGGCCGCGTCGCGGTCGCGAGTACCGTGAGCCCGGTGAGGCGGCGCGCGAGCTGGATCAGGATCGAGCCGACGCCGCCGGCGCCGCCCGTGATCAGCAGCGTGCGCGGATCGACGCTCTTTCCGGGCACCGCGCCGAGACGATCGAACAGCAACTCCCAGGCGGTGATGGAGGTGAGGGGAAGGGCAGCAGCCTGCACGAACGAGAGCGACTTCGGCTTGTTGCCGACGATGCGCTCGTCGACCAAATGGAATTCGGAGTTGGTGCCCTGGCGCAGGATGGACCCCGCGTAAAATACCTCATCGCCTGGCTTGAACAGCGTGACCTCGGGGCCGACCGCATCGACCACGCCGGCTGCGTCATAGCCCAGAATCTTCACCTCGCCCTCGGGCGGGGCGGCGCGCTTGCGCACCTTGTAATCGACCGGATTGGCCGAGATCGCCTTTACGGCGACGCGGATGTCGCGCCCCTTGGGCTCGGGCTTCGCGGTCTCGAAATCGATCAGCGCATCCTGATCCTCGATCGGAAGCGACTTCTTGTAGCCGACGGCCTTCATGGCTTGTCTCCATCAGATGGCGCGTTAGCTCAGATGCGCGCCTGGCCTGCTAACTGTCCCGCTGGCTCCGGTTTGGCAAGTACTGTAAATTCGGGGATATAGTCCCTGTTTGGATACTATTGCCGAAGCGCGCGGCCTGAAAGAAGGAAGCCGGGAGCGGTCGTGCCGCTCCCGGCTTTTGCGTCTCGGCGACGGAACGCGATGTCAGGTCAAAACGCGGCCAGATCAGAAAGCGACTTTCAGATCAGAAAGCGACCTGGGTCCGCATAGCTATCGCGTCGAACTTCGAGCCCGCATTCACCGCGGAGGTAGAGCTCGCCTGCTTGGAGATGTCGCCATGCAGGTAGTTCAGCATGAAACGGACGTTGTTGTTGACGTACCAGTTCAGCGCGGCGGTGTAGATGGTTTGCCGTCCACCCGCGATGCCGGCCGCCGTCGCGAGCTGATCGTTCAGGTTCATCATGCTCACGCGTCCGGCGATTTCCCATGCACCCCAGCCGCCGCCGGTGAGTGAGAACGGATTCGCCGGCTTGATGCCGCCATAAGCGGCCACCGCCGGATTGTAGGCACGTGTTTCGCCGGTCAGCGCGTAGCCGACCTGCGCGTAGCCGCCATCGAATTTCAGGCTCGGCGCGCCGAACGGCGGCAGGCCGGTATTCGCAGTGCGGTCGACATTGAACCAGTAATATTCGCCCTGCGCGATGAGCGGGCCATAGGTCCCCGCCGCTTCGACGCCGTAGACCTGGGCCCCGGAAACGTTGGCGATCGCACCGGTCGATATCAGCGTCGTCGGATCGATCCGCAGCTCAGGGCGGTCACTGAGCGTGAGCGTCTGCGCCTGCGTCACCAGATTGCGCGGCGGCTGGATCAGCCACTCCGCATCGGCACCGAAATGCAGCGAGTAGCCGTTACCGTTGATCGGATTGCCGGCGACACGGACGGCCGCGCCATACTGCTCGCTGGTCCCGGGCGGAGAGACGCTGGACGCAGAGTGGATCTGGCCCGTGGTCGGTCCGGTGACATAGGCCCCCATCCAGAGCTGGTCATTCCACCACCGGGTGCCGACGGCCGAACGGAGGTCACCGGCTGCGATATTTTGTGCGATGAGGCCAACCGAAGCACGCTCCATGAACAGGATGTCGTTGGAGCTTGTGGATTCGTCGAGCGTCCAGGCAAGGTCCATGATGCCGGCTTCGATCGCCATCTTGCCGCCGAATGGCTTGAGGCCGGTGTAGCTCAGATAGGCATTTTCGACGCCTGATGTCCCGCCGCCCGGCAGCGAGCCGGGCGCCGCGCCGCCGAAACCGTCGGCCGAGCCGCCGAAGTCATAGATCAGGGCGTAGTTCCAGTCGCCAAAGAACTTGCCGACGATGCCGATACGCGCCCGGCGGAGGTTCTCGCCGCTGTCGAGCTGTTGCGGCGACGTCGATGCGGTGTTGGGACGATAATTGTAACCGCCGACATCCCAGTGCACGCGGCTCGTAATGGCGACGCAGTTCTGCTCGTCCGCGGTGCAGATGGTCGGCCGGTTGTTCGGCATCGTCACCACGACCCCGGACGGCGGTGCCGGGGCTTTGACCGGGATCGCCGCATTGGCGCTGGCGATCGCGGCCTTCGCCTCCGATCTTGCTTCGGCCTTTGCTTCGGCCTTTGCTTCAGCCTTGGCTTTCGCCGTTGCCGCCGTGTTCGCCGCGGTCTGACTTTGGAGCTTGTCCAGCTTCTGCTCCAGCATCTTCAGCTGCTGCTTCAGGAGCGCGATCTCCTGCTCGCTGTTGCTTGCCGATTGGGCTTGGGCCTGTGAGGCCGCCAGCGCGCCGGCGAGACCAATCACCGTGGCTGCAATTCTTGTCCTGCTCACATCATGACTCCATCGTTTGACGAACTTCCCCAAGTCGCAACGGAGAGCCTAAGAATGATCGACGACTACCCCGCGACGCTGCGCCCGGTTGCGTGGGTTCCCGCTGATGCAAATTCGCCGCAACCGAATCCGCCGTGCACCAGAATGCAAGATGGCGCGTATCATGCCAATCCACCGGCCCAGGCAGATTGCCATTTCGCACGCCGGGCTTGCATTTGGGAGACACTGGAAGGGGGCCGAATATTGCCGCCCGGCGCCCTTCTATTGGCGGGGGAACGGGCCTATATTCCGTCGTCTTTTCCGAGAGGTAGGAATGTTTCGATCGACCTGGACCGCCGCCGTCCTCACGGCATTGTGCCTAGCCTTTACGACCCACTTCAATCCGGCCGCCGCACAGGACCGCCGCGTCCCGTCGTCGCCGGCCGAGCTGCGGCTGTCCTATGCGCCGATCGTGCAGCGGGTGCAGCCGGCGGTCGTCAACGTCTATGCCGCCAAGGTGGTGCAGAACCGCAATCCGCTGCTCGACGACCCGATCTTCCGCCGCTTCTTCGGCGTGCCGGGCCAGCAGCAGGAGCAGGTGCAGCGGTCGCTCGGTTCGGGCGTGATCGTCGATTCGTCCGGGCTCGTCGTCACCAACGTCCACGTCATCGAAGGCGCCGATCAGGTCAAGGTGTCGCTGTCGGACAAGCGCGAGTTCGAGGCCGAGATCGTGCTGAAGGACTCCCGCAGTGATCTCGCGGTGCTGCGCCTCAAGGACAGCCACGAGAAGTTTCCCGCTCTCGAGTTCACGAATTCGGACGAGCTCATGGTGGGCGATGTCGTGATGGCGATCGGCAACCCCTTCGGTGTCGGCCAGACGGTGACCCACGGCATCATCTCGGCACTGGCACGCACGCAGGTCGGCATCACCGACTACCAGTTCTTCATCCAGACCGATGCGGCGATCAATCCCGGCAATTCCGGCGGCGCGCTGGTCGACATGAACGGCCGGCTCGCCGGCATCAACACCGCGATCTATTCGCGTTCCGGCGGCTCGCAAGGCATCGGCTTTGCGATCCCGGCAAACATGGTCCGTGTCGTCGTTGCCTCCGCCAAGAGCGGCGGCAAGGCGGTGAAGCGGCCATGGCTTGGTGCGAAGCTGCAGGCGGTGACGCCCGAGATCGCTGAAAGCCTGGGCCTGCGTTCGCCGACCGGTGCACTGGTTGCGAGCGTGGTGCAGAACGGGCCCGCAGCGAAGGCTGGCCTGAAATCCTCCGATCTCATCACCGGGATCGACGGCCAGATCGTGGACGATCCCAACGCCTTCGACTACCGCTTCGCGACGCGTCCGCTCGGCGGCACCGCGCAGATCGACGTGCAGCGCGGCGGCAAGCCGGTCAAGCTGACGGTGGCGCTGGAAACCGCGCCCGACAGCGGCCGCAACGAGCTCGTCGTCACCGCGCGCTCGCCGTTCCAGGGCGCGAAGGTCTCGACGATCACGCCGGCGGTCGCCGATGAGCTGCATCTGGACGCCGACACCGAGGGCGTCGTGATCACCGATCTCGGCAGCGACAGTGCGGCCGCGAGTGTCGGCTTCCAGAAGGGCGACATCATTCTGGCGGTCAACAACCAGAAGATCGGCAAGACCGGCGACCTCGAGAAGGCCGCCGGTGAGCGCCCGCGGATTTGGCGCATCACGCTGGTGCGCAGCGGCCAGCAGATCAACGTCACGCTCGGCGGATGAAGCGACCACAGGAGACGCCAACTCTCTTTGCCGCGGCGGGACTCGATCAAGAGGCTCCGCATCCGCTGCCGGACCGGCTGCGCCCGCGCGCGCTCTCGGAGGTTGTCGGCCAGGATCACATCCTCGGCCCCGACGGCGCGCTGACGCGCATGCTGGAGACGCGCACGCTCGGCTCGCTGGTGTTTTGGGGCCCGCCCGGCACTGGCAAGACCACGGTGGCGCGGTTGCTGGCGGATGCGACGGACCTGCATTTCGAGCAGATCTCAGCAGTGTTCTCCGGCGTCGCCGACCTGAAGAAGGCGTTCGACGCCGCGCGGGCCCGCCGCGAGATGGGCAAGGGCACGCTCTTGTTCGTCGACGAGGTGCATCGCTTCAACCGCGCCCAGCAGGATTCCTTTCTGCCGGTCATGGAAGACGGCACCGTGGTCATGGTCGGCGCTACCACCGAAAACCCGTCCTTCGAGCTCAACGCGGCGTTGCTCTCTCGCGCGCGCGTGCTGGTGTTTCGCTCGCTCGATGCGGCCGCGATCGAAAAACTGTTCGCGCATGCCGAGGAGGTCGAGGGCCGCAAGCTGCCGCTCGATTCGGAGGCGCGTGCCGTGCTGGTTCGCATGGCCGACGGTGACGGCCGGGCCTCGCTGACGCTCGCCGAGGAGGTCTGGCGCGCCGCGCGCAAGGACGAGATATTCGACGCCGCGCAATTGCAGGAGATCCTGCAACGCCGCGCGCCGATCTACGACAAATCGGCCGATGGCCATTACAACCTGATCTCGGCTCTGCACAAATCGGTGCGCGGCTCCGATCCTGATGCCGCGCTCTATTACCTCGCGCGCATGCTCGATGCCGGCGAGGATCCGCTGTTCCTGGCTCGTCGCGTCGTGCGTATGGCGGTGGAGGACATCGGGCTCGCCGACCCGCAGGCGCTCGTCATCGCCAATGCCGCCAAGGACGCCTTCGATTTCCTCGGCCATCCCGAGGGCGAACTCGCGATCGCGCAGGCCGTGGTCTATCTCGCCACCGCGCCGAAATCGAACGCGGTCTACACCGCCTTCGGCACGGCGATGCAGGTCGCCAAGCAGGCCGGCTCGCTGCTGCCGCCGAAGCACATCCTGAATTCCCCGACCAAGCTGATGAAGTCGGAGGGCTACGGCGCAGCTTACGAATACGACCACGACGCCCCCGACGCCTTCTCCGGCCAGGACTATTTCCCGGAAGCCCTGGGCCGCCAGACCTTCTACGACCCGCCCGAGCGCGGCTTCGAGCGCGAGATCAGGAAGCGGCTGGATTATTGGGCCAAGCTGCGAAAGGAGCGGGGCGGTTCGCGCTAGAAACGGCCATTTCGCCGTGACGGCAGCCGGCTTTTAGGGTACGCAGGCATCCATGAGCCGCCGCATCAAAAGAACCGATCCAAAGCCCCGTTCGCGCGATGAGCGCAAGGAAGCGCGCCCGTTCAAGGCGCGCAGCGCGAAGACACCCGGGCCGCGTCCGGGGGCCAAGCTGGGTGCGAAACCACCGCGCTTTGCGGGCGAGCGCGCCGAGCGGCGTGCGCCCAAGGCTGCGCTGGAAAAGTCTGCGCCGGCAAAGCCGGTCGAAGCGTTGCTGCCGACCAAGGTTCAGACCGTGACCGTGACGGCCGACGAGAACAACATGCGCGTCGACCGCTTCCTCGAAGCGCGCTTTCCGGGCCTGTCGTTTTCCCACATCCAGCGCGTCGTCCGCAAAGGCGAGCTGCGCGTGGATGGCAAGCGCGTCGACAGCAAGGACCGCCTGGAGGAGGGCCAGAGCGTCCGCATTCCGCCGCTCAAGCTCGACACGCCGAAGGCAGCCGGCCCGCTGTCGGAGGCCGCGCAAAAGACGCTCGCCGCGCTGAAGGAGATGACGATCTACGAGGACGACGACGTTCTCGTCCTCAACAAGCCCGCCGGCCTCGCCGTGCAGGGCGGGTCGGGCATGACGCGGCACATCGACCAGATGCTGGAGGTGATGCGCGATTCCAAGGGCCAGAAGCCGCGCCTCGTGCACCGCATCGACAGGGAAACGTCGGGCTGTCTGCTGATCGCAAAGACGCGCTTTGCCGCCTCGCACCTCACCGGCGCGTTCCGCTCGCGGTCGGCGCGAAAGGTCTATTGGGCGCTGGTGCCGGGTCTGCCGAAGCCCAAACAGGGCCGCATCTCGACCTTCCTCGCGAAGGAGGAGAGCGAGGACGACACCATCATGCGCGTCGCGCAGCACGGCGACGAGGGCGCGAGCCACGCGGTGACCTATTATGCGGTGGTCGAGACCGCCGGCAACAAGCTGACCTGGGTGTCGCTGAAGCCGGTGACGGGCCGCACCCACCAGCTCCGTGCCCACATGGAACATATCGGCCATCCCATCGTCGGCGATCCCAAATATTTCAACATCGAGAATTGGCAATTGCCGGGCGGCCTGCAAAACCGGCTGCATCTGCTCGCGCGCCGCATCGTCATTCCGCACCCGCGCGGCGGCGTGATCGACGCCACCGCGCCGCTGCCGCCGCACATGCTGCAGTCATGGAATCTGCTCGGGCTCGACGCATCCAGATTTGATCCGATCGAGAACGCGCCTGAAGAGTAGGACTGGGCAGTTCTCCGCGTAGTTGCGCAAATTAGTCCCCGTCATTGCGAGGAGCTCGTGACAAAATTGCAAAGCAATTTTGCACTGAGCGACGAAGCAATCCAGAATGCCGCCGTGGATGCATTCTGGATTGCTTCGCTACGCTCGCTATGACGGAGGAGAGGCCCCCTCAATTCCGGAACTGCTCGAGAAACATCCGCAGGGAGTCGTGCGGGGTCTCGACGTCAGTGATCAGCCAGCCTTCCGGCCCGTTGACCAGGATGAAGTTCAGCGTCACCCGGCGGCCGTCATTGTCGAAATTCGCCGCGACATAGGTCTTGTCGTATTGCCTGCTGATAACGGTGATCGCGATTGGGCCGAGCTTCCAGCTCGGGCTCTGCACCAGGAAATCATAGGGCTCGACCTTCGGCGCGCTCCAGGCCTTGCGCAGGCTGGGATCGAAGAATTGCCGGGCGGTGGCATCATCCCTCGGAAGGCCTTTCGACAGCTCCGGCGCGCCCTCGCCGTAATAGGCATAGACGTTGCGCACGAGCGATTCCGGGGTGCGGAAGCCGGCCTCCGCCGCGGCCAGCCCAAACCCGGTGAACAGGGCCACGATGCCCGCAAGTTCCCTCATGCCCGCCGCTCGCTTTATCGGCCGCCGGTCTTATCTTAAAAGCCTAGCATTCAGCGGCGGAGACCGGAAACTCAAGATGCGCGAATTGTTCGATGAAGCCGCGGGGCAGTCTCCGCTCGATCCGCGTGAGGCGGCCCGCCAGTCTGCGCGCACGCCGCAGCGCAAGCGCTTCTACAAGGAGGCCGGCCTCGCCGAGGCCGAGGGCGGCTTCGCCATCACGCTCGATGGCAAGCCGATCCGCACGCCCTCCGGCCGCCAGGTGGTGATCCCCTCGCGCGCGCTCGCTGATGCGGTAGCCTCCGAATGGGCCACCCAGGGCGAGACGATCGATCCCGTGACCATGCCGCTGACACGGATCGCCAACAGCGTGGTCGAGGGCGTGGTCGATCGCGTCGAGCTCGTCAGCGACGATCTCGCAAAATACTTCCAGACCGATCTTTTGTTCTACCGCGCCGGCCATCCCCAGGCTCTGGTCGCGCGCGAGGCCGCGCATTGGGATCCCGTGCTGTTCTGGGCGGCGGAGACGCTGGGGGCGCATTTCATCCTGTCCGAGGGCATCATGCATGTGAAGCAGCCGGACGAGGCGATCCAGACCGCGCGCGCCGCGCTGCCCGGGGATGCCTGGTCGGTTGCGGCGCTCCACATGGTCACGACCTTGACCGGCTCGGCGCTGCTGGCGCTGGCGCTGGCCCACGGCGTGCGCGATGCCGGCCAGGTCTGGGCCGCCGCCCATGTCGATGAGGACTGGAACGCCGACCAATGGGGCGTGGACGAGGAAGCGGCAGTGCGCCGGGCCACTCGCCTGAGGGATTTCGAGGCCGCCGTGGCGGTGTTGGCCGCCGTGAAGCCGCCCGCGGCCAAAGGGTCCTTAACGAGAGGTTTACGACGGCGGCCTTAGGGTAGGGCCAGCATTCCGCGGGCCCTCCTGAGATGCCGACGCCGATAAGCTCGATCGTTCCGGTCAGTGCCGCCAGCCCTGTGGCTGATGCGGCGACGCCTGATCTTGTGCTTCAGGCCGGCGGCGTCGTCGACGCCAAGGTCGTCAGCGTGCTCGCCGACAATCTGGTGCGGATCGCGATCGCAAACCTCTCCCTCGACGTGATGTCGGAAGTGGCGCTGTCGCCGGGCCAGAACCTCCAGCTCGCGGTGTCGCAGAATGACGGCACGATCCGGCTCGCCGTCGTCAACGGGGCAGGCGAGGCGGCGGCCGATCAGGTCACGCTGACGCCGCGTGCAGCCTCGCTGGTGGAGAGCCCGCCGCTTGCGCCATCGGTCGATGTGCCACGCAACACGCTGACCCCATCGGAGCAGGTCGCCGTAACCGTGGCCTCGGCCGAGGCCGCGGCCAAGCAGGGCAGCCAGGCGCCGCTGTTCGCCAATCTGGCCTCCGTCGTGACCGGCAGCGATCTACCGGCGGGACTGAAGCAGGCGGTGCTGGACGTGCTGGCGCAGCAAACGCCGCTCAATGTCGGGCTCGATGGACCCGACATCGAATCCGCCTTCCAGAAATCCGGGCTGTTCCTCGAGGCCTCGCTCGCCGCGGGCGCAGCTCAGTCGTCCGGCTCGACGCCGGACCTGAAGGCAGCGCTGCTGGTGCTGCGTCAGACGCTGGCCACGCTCGACACCGCGGCTTCGCAAGCGCCGGCGCAGGGTGCTGCGCCTCCTGCGAGCGCCAACGCGACA
>NZ_LGHM01000079.1 GCF_001908185.1 Bradyrhizobium sp. AS23.2 | reverse complement strand
CGAGGCGCAGGACGGGCAGAACGGACGCGGCGGGAAGTAGACATGCGCGCAGGCGTCGCAGCGCTGCAGGCGCAGTTCGCCCGCCTTGGTGCCGTCCCAGAAATGCTGGGTCTCCGGCGTCGGTTTCGGTCGCGCGCGCTGCGGTTCGGCCATGTCGGCAGGTCCTCCCAGAGCCAATTTGCCAAGTGGCAGGCTTCTCGCCCGCCCGTTTCGATCTTGATGCGACAATCGACCATGGCGCGTCAACGGTCCAGCAATGCACATGCATGCCATCATGCGCACAATGCTTGTGTCGAACTGAGGCAGCGCTATAGATTGCGCGCGCCAATATTCCGTGAGACAGACATGCCCGATTTTCAGACACTGGCGAAGCTCGCCGACGACCTCGAAAGCGGCCGCACCACCTCCCGTAAGCTGGTCGAGGCGTGCATCGCCAAGATCGCCGATCCCGCCGGCGAGGGCCAGCGCACCTTCATCCACGTCGACAAGGACGCCGCACTGGCGGCCGCGGATGCGATGGACGGCTTGCGCAAGGCGAAAGCCGCGCCGTCGCGCTATGCCGGTATCCCGATCTCGATCAAGGATCTCTTCGACATCAAGGGCCAGGTGACGCGCGCCGGCTCCCGCGCGCTCGACGACTCTCCGCCGGCCGAGCAGGATGCCGTCACTGTCGCGCGGCTGCGCAAGGCCGGCTTCGTCATGATTGGTCGGACCAACATGACCGAGTTCGCCTATTCCGGCATCGGCATCAATCCGCATTATGGCACGCCGAAGGGCGCCTGGAACCGGGCCGCGGGCCACGTGCCCGGCGGCTCGTCCTCGGGCGCCGCGGTCTCCGTGCTCGACGGGATGGCGCACGGCGCGCTCGGCACCGACACCGGCGGCTCCTGCCGCATCCCGGCCGCCTTCAACGGCATCGTCGGCTACAAGCCGACGCAGCGGCGCGTGCCGCTCGACGGCTCGGTGCCGCTGTCGTTCTCGCTCGACAGCATCGGGCCGCTGGCGCGATCGGTCAGTTGCTGTGCCATACTCGATGCGGTGCTCGCGAATGAGCCGATCGTCCCGCTGAAGCCGCGCCCTGTGAAGGGCATGCGGCTGGCGGTGCCGACCACGATCGCGCTTGACGATCTCGACGCGGCCGTGGCCGAGACGTTCGAGCGTGCGCTGAAGACGCTGGCCGACCACGGCGCGATCATCGAGCGCATCGAGATGGCGGAATTCCACGACATCGGCCCGATGAATGCCAAGGGCGGCTTCGCCGCGGCCGAGAGCTATGCGTGGCATCGCTACCTCATCACGTCCAAGGGCGACGTCTACGATCCCAGAGTCGCCGTGCGCATCATGCGCGGCGAGGCGCAGAGCGCGGCCGACTACATCGATCTCCTCAACGAGCGCCGCTCGCTGATCGCCCGCGTCAACGCGCGGATTGCGCCTTATGACGCGCTGGTTATGCCGACCACGCCCAACACGCCGCCGAAAATCGCCGACCTCGCCGATGACAAGGCATTCGCTCACGAGAACATCCGCGCCTTGCGCAATTGCAGCCTGATCAACATGATCGACGGCTGCGCTATCTCGCTGCCTGCGCATCGCGAGGGCGACGTTCCCGTCGGCCTGATGCTCGCGGGTGCGGGCGGGTCCGATCGCCGTATTTTCGAACTTGCCGCCGGCATGGAGGCCGTGATCCGTGTTTGACCTGAGCTTCACTGTCGATGCCCAGGACGCCACAACGCCGCTGACGCTCGCGATCGATCAGGCCGTCATCGCCGGCTGGACCGGCCGCGATCCCGTCGCGCGCGACAAGCACATCGCCGAGCTCGAGGCCGTCGGCATTGCCCGGCCGGCCTCGACGCCGATCTACTATCGCGCCTCGGCGCGGCGGCTGACCACCGAAGACAGCATCGAGTGCTGCGGCGGCGATTCCAGCGGCGAGGTCGAGTTCGTGCTGATCGGCTGGCAAGGCCGCATCTTCGTCGGCTGCGGCTCCGACCATACCGATCGCAAGGTCGAGGCCTACAACGTCACCGTCTCCAAGCAGATGTGCGACAAGCCGATTGCTTCGACGCTGTGGGAGCTCGAGGATGTAATCGGCCATTGGGATAAGATGATCCTGCGCTCCTACGCCTGGATCAAGGGCGAGCGCGTGCTCTACCAGGAGGGAACGCTGGACGCGATGCTGCCGGTCGACGATCTCATCGCGCGCGGCTTCGGGGGTGGCAAGCTGCCCGACGGCTGCGCCATGTTCGGCGGCACCTTCGCCGCCAAGGGCGGCATCCGCCCCGCCGACCGCTTCGAGTTCGAGCTTGAGGACCCCGTGCTGAAGCGCACGATCAAGCACGGGTATGACGTGGTGACGCTGCCGGTGCTGGGCTAGGTTCCCGCACGGAAATCGGGTGGTTGTAGCCGCCGCGATCTGCGACACCCACCTCCGTCATTCCGGGGCGCGCCCTCTTGGGCGCGAGCCCGGAATCCATCGTGCGGCACAGTCGGTGGATGAATGGATTCCGGGCTCGCGACTTTGTCGCGCCCCGGAATGACGGAAGTGGATTGGATGATCGTTATGGCAATCGCGAAACGTGTTCCCGCTGGTCCCGATTTGGCGACTGATACTACCGGCCACGTCGACGCGCTCGACTGGCCTCAAATCACCAGCGAACTCGACTCCCAAGGCTGCGCCGTCCTGAAGGGCTTGCTCACTCCGGATCAATGCCGCGCCGTCGCCGAACTCTATCCCGACGACGCTAACTTCCGCAGCCGAATCGTCATGGGCCGCCATGGTTTTGGCCGCGGCGAGTACAAATACTTCTCCTATCCGCTGCCCGACCTGATCGCGCAGTTGCGGCCGGCGCTGTACGAGCATCTTCAGGGCATCGCCAATCGCTGGAACGAGGCGATGGGCATCGACATCCGCTATCCCCAAGGGCATGCAGCGTTCCTGAAGCGTTGCCACGAGGCAGGTCAGGGGCGGCCGACGCCACTGCTGCTGCAATACGAGGCCGGCGACTACAATTGCCTGCACCAGGATCTCTACGGCGAGCACGTGTTCCCGCTCCAGGTCGCGATCCTTCTGTCCGAGCCGGGACGCGATTTCACCGGCGGCGAGTTCGTGCTGACCGAGCAGCGCCCGCGCATGCAGTCCCGCGCCGAGGTCGTGCCGCTAACCCAGGGCGACGCGGTCGCCTTCGCTGTGCATCATCGCCCGGTTCAGGGGACACGCGGCACCTACCGCGTTAATCTGCGCCATGGTGTCAGCCGGATCAGGTCCGGCCAGCGCCACACGCTGGGTGTGATCTTTCATGACGCCAAATGAGCTCTGCGATTGACGGGTGATCTGTTCGACACTGCCGCCGAGGCGCAGCCGTCGCGCGAGGACATCGCCGATGGCGCCGTGCTGCTACGCGGCTTCGTCAAGCCGATCGAGAACGACCTGATCGCCGCCGTGCGCGCCATCGTGGCGCAATCGCCGTTCCGCCGCATGACCACACCCGGCGGCTACCAGATGTCGGTGGCGATGACCAATTGCGGCGAGCGCGGCTGGATGACCGATCACACCGGCTATCGCTATGATCCCGTCGATCCGCGATCCGGCGCGCCGTGGCCCGCGATGCCGCCCGTGTTCCGCGACCTGGCCCGGCGCGCGGCGGAGCAGGGCGGTTTCGCCGGCTTCGCGCCCGATGCGTGCCTCGTCAATCGCTACGAGCCCGGCACGCGGCTGTCGCTGCATCAGGACAAGGACGAGCTGGATTTCTCGGCGCCGATCGTCTCGGTCTCGCTCGGACTGCCCGCGACGTTTCTCTTCGGTGGCATGGCGCGAAGCGACAAGCCGCGCCGCTTCCGGCTCGTCCATGGCGATGTCGTGGTCTGGGGAGGCCCGAGCCGGCTTGCCTACCACGGCGTGGCGCCGCTCGCCGACGGCGAGCACGTGCTGCTCGGCCGGAAACGGATCAATCTGACCTTTCGTCAGACGTGGTGACCCTTCTCGTCATTCCGGGATGCGCCGTAAGGCGCAGGCCCGGAATCCATACTCCCGATCATGGTTATGGATTCCGGGTTCGCGCTTTCGCGCGCCCCGGAATGACAAGAACTACGGCTTCGGCGGGTGAATGAACGCCCAGGGGCTGACCTCGGAGTCCCGCGTCACCTCGACCGAGATCAGATACGGCCCGCCATGGGCGAGCGCCTTCTCCATCGCCGCCTTGAACTGATCGGGGGCGGTGACGCGCGCAGCCGCAACGCCGAAGGACTCCGCAAGCTTGACGAAATCCGGATTGACCAGATCGGATGCCACCACGCGGCCGTCGAAGCGTTCGCGCTGGTCGCGGCGGACATTGCCATAGGCATTGTTGTTGAACACCAGCGTCACCACGCCGATGTTGAACTGCACGGCGGTAGCGAGCTCCTGCACGCCGAACATGAAACCGCCGTCGCCGGTGATCGCCACCACCGGCTTGTCGGGGTTCGCCACCTTGGCGCCGAGCGCGGTCGGGAAGCCCGAGCCGAGCGTACCCTGATAGCCCGAGGTGATGAAGGTCCGCGGCTCGTAGATCGGGAAGCCATACCAGGAGGCGAATCCGAACTGCGACAATTCATCTGTCACGATCGCGTTGGCCGGCAGTACCTCACGCAGGATGTTGAGATACGCCATCTGCGGCTGGATGCGTTGGATCTCTTGTTGGGCGACCGCAGTGGCCTCGCGGATCGCGGCGCGGCGACCGACGGTCTTGCTGTAGCCCGTTTTGTTAACGGCGGCGGCGAGATCGGCGGTCGCGGCCTTGGCGTCGGCGATGATAGCGGTGTCCGAATTGAAGCGCCGCATCTCGACCGGATCGATGTCGATGCGGATGCTCTTCAGGCCATCGGGGCGATACGGCCAGCGCGACATGGTCGGCAGCTCCAGCCGCGAGCCGATACCGATCATGAGGTCGGTGTTCGGCCACAGCTTGTACGCAGCCGCCATGGTCAGGCCGAGCTCATGCGCATTGGAGACGATGCCGCGGCCGCTGCGGAAGGCGACGACAGGCGCGTCGATCATCTCGGCGAGCTCGAGGATCTCCGCGCGCGCCTCGATCGCGCCGCTGCCGACGAAGATCATCGGTGCCTTGCTGTTCTTGATGAGCGCGGCCGCTTGCTTGATCATGTCTGGGTCTGGTTGCGGCGCGGGCAACGGCTCCAGGACCTGGGCGGCGGCCGCGTCGGCGCGCTGGGTGAAGACATCCCAGGGCATTTCGACCGACGCGGGGCCGCGACGGCCGGACGTCATCTCCTGGAAGGCGCGCGCTACGACCGTCGGCGCGTTGCCGGGATATTCGATGCGCTCCGCCCATTTCACGTAGGTGCGCAAGGTCGCGAGCTGATCCGGCATCTCGTGGAGATGGCCGCGTCCCTTGCCCAGGAACTGCGTCGGCACCTGGCCCGTGACGCACAGCACCGGCTCGTTGCAGCCGAAGGCGGTGAGCAGCGCTGCGCTGGCGTTGAGTACGCCGGGGCCCGGCACCACGCTGAACACGCCGGGCCTGCCGCTGGAGCGCGCATAGCCGAATGCCATGTAGCCGCAGGCCTGCTCGTGCCGTGCGCCGATGACCTTGAGCTGGGCCTGGCGGAAGGCGTCGAACAGGCCATAGACCTGTGCGCCGGGCAGGCCGAACACGGTGTCGACGCCGTGGGCGACAAGCCCGCTTACGATCGCTTCGCCGCCGGTGAGGGTGGTCATTGCATCATTCCATTTCAATTGTTGCCTTAGGCTTCGTCGACGACGCCGTTACGCAAGCTGCCGATGCCTTCGGCCTCGACCTCGATGACATCGCCCGGCTTCAGGTACCGCGGCGGATCGAACCGCGCACCGGCGCCGGTCGGCGTACCCGTGACGATGATGTCGCCGGGGACGAGTGTTGCGAAGGTCGAGATGTAGCTGATGAGGTAGCGGAACGGGAATATCAACCGGCTGGTCTGGTCATCCTGCCGCAGTTCACCGTTGACATGCGTGGTGAGACGGATGTCGGCGATCTGCGATTCCCTTGTGAAGGGCACGAGCCAAGGTCCGAGGCTGCCGCTGGAATCAAAGTTCTTGCCTTGCGTTACATTGAACTTGGCGTGGCGCAGCCAGTCGCGCACCGAGCCTTCGTTGCAAAGGGTCAGCGCTGCGATGTGATCGAGCGCGGCGCTTTCCGGGATATGCCGGCCGGCCTTGCCGATCACCAGCACGATCTCGCCCTCGTAGTCGAGCTGCACTGATGCGCGCGGGCGCACCAGCGGCGTGTCGTGCCCGACGAAGGAGCGGGGCGAGCGCATGAACATGCTCGGATATTTCGGCGCGTCCTGGCCGTCCTTGTACTCGGCGTTGCGGTCGGGATAATTGACGCCGATGCAGATGATCTTTTCCGGCGCGGGCACCGGCGGCAGCCAGGTGATGTCGCTGATCGCATGATCCGGTGCGCGGCCGGTGGCTTCCTCGGCAAGGGCCGCGAGCTTTCCGGCCGCGATCACCTCGCGCAATGTCGGATAGTCCTTGGCTTGGTGCGCCGAGAGATCGACGATGCCCCCGTCGACGACGGCGCCGTACTTGGTTGCACCCTTGACGGAATAGGTGGCGAGGCGAGGAAGCGTCATCTTCAATCCGCCACCAGCACGTCGGCCACGAATCTCGGCTCGCGCACGGCCTGGCCCATGAACGGCGAGCCCTGCTCGAACCAGGAGCGCGGTGCCGGCGCGCCCCACAATGTCTGGCGGCGCGGATCGCGCAGCGACCAGCGCAGCGGCTCATGGTCGTGATCGCCGGTGAAATAGTCGCTGGTGTAGAGCTCGAGACGGTGTCCATCAGGATCGCGGACATAGAGGAAGAACGCGTTCGAGATGCCGTGGCGTCCGGGGCCGCGCTCGATGTTCTTCAGGAAGCCCGAGGAGGCCATCACGTCGCAGAGATGGATGATGTTCATCGCCGTCGGTGTCCAGTAGGCGAAGTGATGCAGCCGAGGGCCCTTGCCGTTGGTGATGGCGAAGTCGTGGACGTTGCCCTTGCGATGCATCCAGGCCGCCGCGATGCGCCCGTTCGGTCCGTCCTCCTCGGCATATTCGGTGAGACGGAAGCCGAGCCGCGCATAGAAATCGACCGTGTCCTGCACCTCGGCGGCGAAGACATTGAAATGATCGAGCCGCTGCGGGTGGCAGCCCTTGTAGAGGTCGAAGCGGCGCAGCAGATGCGGCCGCCGGTCCATCGACGCATAGAGTTCGATCTGGAAGCCGAAGGGATCGGTGAACTGCAGCGTGCGGCCTTGGAAGGGCTGGTCGACGAAGGCATAGGCGAGGCCGTTCTCGGAGAGAAACACCGCGGCCTTGTCGAGATCCCGGTCGTTGCCGACCTTGAAGCCGAGCCGGGCGCAGGCGGGTGCGGCAGCTTTCCGCAGCACCAGCGAGTGATGCTGATGCTCCTCCGCGGCGCGTAGGTACACGACGTTGTCGTCGGCGTCCTCGACATGCAGGCCGACGGTGGTCTCGTAGAACTCGCGGCTGAGCTTCAGATCGGTGACGTCGAGCACGACGTGGCTCGAGCGGATGATGTTGAAGGGCGGATCGAAGACGTGTTGCGGTACCGGCATTGCGTTTCCCCTCGGGCTTGTCATTCCGGGGCGGCTCGAAGAGCCGAACCCGGAATCCATCGCGCAGCAGTGTTGTTGGCTGAATGGATTCCGGGCTCGCGACTTCGTCGCGCCCCGGAATGACCATTTCCTAAATTCCCAGTTTCTGGATCTTGTGCGTGCCCCGCGCCAGCGAGACATGCTTGGTTTCCATGTAGAAGTCGAACGAATAGTCGCCGCCGTCGCGGCCGATGCCTGAGGCCTTCATGCCACCGAATGGGGTCGGCAGATGGCGGACGTTTTCCGAGTTCAGCCAGATCATGCCGGCCTCCAGCGCGTCGGCAACGCGCAGCGCGCGGCCCATGTCGTTGGTCCAGACATAGCCGGTGAGGCCATAGCGGATGTCGTTGGCGATCTCGACCGCGTCCGCCTCGTCGCGGAACGGCAGCACGGTGAGGAAGGGGCCAAACACCTCTTCCTGCGCCACGCGCATCTTGCCGCTTGCGCCGGTCACCAGCGTCGGCTCGACATAATGTCCGCCGCCCGGCCCGTCATAGGCCTTGCCGCCGACCGCAATGGTCGCGCCGTCCTGGCGCGCGACGTCGAAATAGGAGCAGACCTTTGCCAGATGCCGCTCGTGGATCAGCGGGCCGATCTCGGTCGCGGGATCGAGGGGATGGCCGACCTTCAGCGCCTTCACGCGCGCCGTCAGCTTCTCGATGAATTTCTCTGCGATGTTTTGCTGGATCAGCAGGCGGCTCGAGGACGTGCAGCGCTCGCCGTTGAGCGAGTAGATCATGAACACAACGGCATCGAGCGCGCGGTCGAGATCGGCGTCGTCGAACACGATCACCGGATTCTTGCCGCCCAGTTCGAAATGCACGCGCTTCAGGGTCGGTGCGCCCTGCGTCATGATCGCCGAGCCTGTTGCGCTCTCGCCGACGAAGCCGATCGCCTTGATGGCGGGATGCTCGGTGAGCGCCTTGCCGGCCTCTTCGCCGAATCCATGAACGGTGTTGAGCACACCGTCGGGAACGCCGGCTTCCTTGACGAGCCTCGCGAGAATGGAAGCCGTCACCGGCGACCACTCGGCCGGCTTGTGCACGACGGTGCACCCGGCAGCGAGGGCAGGGGCGATCTTCCAGGTCGAGAGCATGAACGGCGTGTTCCACGGCGTGATCACGCCGACCGGGCCGATCGGAACGCGGGTGGAGATGTTCCAGTGCTCATCGCTCGGCGTGTTGAGGCCGTCGCGCGCTTCAGCGCATTTGTCGGCGAAGAAGCGGAAGTTTTCTGCGGCGCGGATCGCGGCCTTGGCCATGAAGCGATAGGCCTGGCCGGTGTCGATGCATTCGAGCACGGCGATGTCGTCGGCATTGTCCTCGATCGCGTCGGCGACGCGATGCAGCAGCTTGCGCCGCATCACAGGCCCCATGTCGCGCCAGGATTTGAAGGCGAGGCTGGCAGCGGTTGCCGCGGCGTCGATATCCTCGGCATTGCCGCGCGCGACGCTCGCGAGCGTCGCGCCGTCGACGGGCGACTTCGTCTCAAAGGTTTCGCCGGAGATCGAAGGAACGATCTTGCCGTCGATCATGTGGCCGATGCCGTCGGCACGCAGCTTCTTCAACAGCGGCGCAATGCGGTCGCGGTTGGCCTGGAACACATCGGCTTTCGGCGTGGGCTTATCCATGGGCAGCCTCCACTTTCAGGGCATCGTGGATGTTGTTGCGCTTCCAGCTCGTGTCCTTGTCGTTGATCTGCATGTCGAACGACAGGGCGAACTTGCTGGCGGCGAAGACGGGATCGAGATGTTTGGAGAGTGCCTGGAAGACGTGCTCGCCGGCCTTCTTGCGCGTCGGGAGGTCGCGGCCCTCGCCGATGCGCAGCACCATGTCGAGAAAGCCGTAGTCGTGCCGGGCGTCGGCGATCGCATAGTGCTCGCACCTGATAGCGCGGACGCGGATGCCGCCGAGCGGGAAGATCCCGGTCTCGACCGCCGCCATGCGCACCACCTCGCACACCGCGCCGATGTCGAGGCGGCCATCGAGATTGGCCGAATATTCGATCGTGAAATGCGGCATCGCGGTTTCACTCCCTGTCTTTTTGTTCGTCAGGCGAAGTAGCAGCTCACCGAGCCATAGGCGCCATAATCGGCCTGAATTGTGTCGCCCTTGCGGGTCTCGATCGGACGGATGAAGGAGCCGGCGAGCACGACCTGGCCAGGCTCCAGCGCAAGGCCGAGCGGTGCGATCTTGTTGGCAAGCCAGGCTACCGCAGTGGCGGGATGATTGAGCACGCCAGCGGCGAGGCCCGTTTCCTCGAGCTGGCCGTTCCTGAAGCAGAGCGCGCCGATCCAGCGCAGGTCGGCCTCCAAGGGGCGGATCGGCCGACCGCCAAGCACGATGCCGGCATTTGCCGCATTGTCGGCGATGGTGTCGAAGATCTTTCGCGTGGCCTTGGTTTTGGGATCGACGCGTTCGATGCGGGTATCCAAGATTTCCAGCGCCGGCACGACGAAGTCGGTGGCGTTGAGCACGTCGAACATCGTGCAGTCGGGCCCAGCGAGGCGTTTACTCATGATGAAAGCGAGCTCGGCTTCGACGCGGGTGGCGATGAAACGCTCGGTCGGGACCAGCCCGCCGTCGGCGAAGAACATGTCGTCAAGCAGCACGCCGGAATCCGGCTCGTCGATATTGAGCGCGCTCTGCATCGCCTTCGAAGTCAGGCCGATCTTGTGGCCTTTGACGGTGCGCCCCTCAGCGATCTTGACGTCGACCCAGGCCTTCTGAATCGCGTAGGCATCGGCGATGGTGATGTCGGGAAAATCCTGCGAGAGCTGCCGGATCAGCGTGCGGGTCTTCTCCGCCTGGTGCAGACGGTTCGCGCAAGCTTGGATATCCTCGTTGGAAAGCGCCATTTGTGATCTTACAAATCGTGGTGCCCGAAGATACTTAACATGTTAAGTGAATGCGTCAAACACAATTTGGCTTGCTGCACTGCAAACATTCTGCGGTCTGAAAGGGCGTCATGACGAAGAGACCGGCTGATCCCGCGAACGGAAGTGCGCCCGCCGCACGGCAAGTGCCGATGCGCGACTTCTCGCGTTCGCTGCCGATGTCGCTCTTGCGGGCGCGCGAGGCGGTGATGCGGCAGTTTCGTCCGAAGCTGCGCGAGTACGGTCTGACCGAGCAGCAATGGCGCATCCTCCGCGCGCTGGCGGCGATCGAGGCCGCGGAAGTCACGGAACTTGCGCGCACGGCATTTCTCCTCGGACCAAGCCTGTCGCGCATCCTGCGCGATCTCGAGGCGCGCAATTTGATCGAGCGCAAGACCGCGAAGGCCGACCAGCGCCGCAGCATGGTCTCGATCTCGAAAGAGGGGGTGAAGCTGATGGCCTCCATCGCGCCGTCCTCGGAAGCGATCTATGCCGAGATCACGCGACGTTTTGGCGTGCGCAAGCTCGCCGAGTTGCAGGAGATGCTCGGACAATTGGAGTTGTGTCTCGCTTCCGTCGACGCGAGTGACGAGATCACGGATGATGCCTAACGGCAAATTTGCATGATGACTTGATCGTTGCGCATGACTGTCGTCATTGCGTACCGCTTGATCGGCTCGATCGATGCCAAATGCACGAAAGGCCCTATAAGAATAGCCGAGAATAGACCGCCATCGCCGAGGTGTTCGGCCACACGGATTCCTCCCAGGTGGCCGGGGGCGATCAGGTGCTGATTCCGGGCGATCCCGAGCGGAAAACCCGGGCCGAACGCACCGGGAACGGCATCCCCTTGCCGGATCACACCCGGGCGGCGATAGTGAACACCGCCCGAGAGGTCGGCGTCAGTGAAGTCAGCATCCAGAGGGCGACTGCATAGCTCTTGCGTCATTGCGAGCGTAGCGCGGCGACCCAGTTGGCGGTAACAGCGGGGTCGTGCTGTCGCGGCGCTCGGCGCGGCAGCGAGGGTCCAAACAACAAAGAAGGAAGGCAACGTGGCGAACAAGGTCAAGGAAATCTGGAAGTCGGGCAAGGCCGTGGTCAACGCGTGGCTCGCGATTCCCTCGGGCTTCTCGGCCGAGATGGTCGCGCAATGCGGCTTCGACAGCGTCACGGTCGACATGCAGCATGGCGTGCAGGACTATCTGTCGATGGTGCAGTGCTTCCAGGCCATGGACAAGCATCCGGTGACCCCGATGGTCCGCGTGCCCTGGAATGAGCCCGGCATCATCGGCAAGGTGCTCGATGGCGGCGCCTACGGCGTGATCTGCCCGATGGTCAACACGCCGCAGGAAGCCAGGAACCTCGTCTCCTATTCCAAGTATCCGCCGAAGGGCGTGCGCTCCAACGGCCCGATCCGCGCCGGTATGTACGGCACCGCGGGCTCCTACCAGAAGACGGCCAACGACGAGATCGTGCTGCTGCCGATGATGGAGACCAGGACCGCGGTCGAGAACATGGAAGCGATTCTCGACGTCGAGGGCATCGATGGCGTCTATATCGGCCCGTCCGATCTCGGCTTCTCCTACGGCCTCGAGCCCAAGCTCGATCGCAGCGAGCCCGAAATCCTAGCGATCTACGAGAAGATCATCAAGGAGTGCGGCAAGCGCGGCCTCAACCCGGGCATCCATTGCAGCGGCGCCGAAGGCGCGGCGCGCGCCATCAACATGGGCTTTAAGCTGGTGACGCTGTCGAACGAAGTCGGCCTGATGGCGACCTACGCCAAGATGCAGGTCAACCAGACCCGCAAGGATTCGGCCGGAAAGGCATAAGCGCTCGTGTCCCGGGCGTGGTGCGGCGCCATAAGCGCGTTCACGCGCGTCTTTGACGCGCTATGGTGCCGCTCCGCAGAGCTGGAACCCGGTTGCTAGCGAAACAGACGACGAGACACATGGGCCCCGGCTCAGCAGCGCACCGCTTCGCGCTGCGCTGCATCCGGGGCACGATAGTTTGAAGACCCAAGGAGGCCTCCCATGACCATCAGCCCCGTCATTCGCCTGCATCCCGATGATGGCGTGCTGATCGCGCGCGCGAGCCTGCCGCCGGGAACGGTGGTCGCCGACGGCGTAACGACGGTCGATCGCATTCCCTCCGGTCACAAGGTCGCGATCAAGCCGATCGCCGTGGGCGAGCCGGTGAAGCGCTACGGCCAGATCATCGGCTTTGCGACAGTGCCGATCGCGCCGGGCCAGCACGTGCACACGCAGAACTGCGGCATGGGCGACTTCTCCAAGGATTATGCCTATTGCGCCGACGTCAAGCCGACGCCGAACTTCGACCTGCCGGCGACCTTCGAGGGCATCCGTCGCCCGGACGGCCGCGTCGCCACCCGCAACTATATCGGCATCCTCACCTCGGTGAATTGCAGCGCGCATGTAGCTAGCCTCGTCGCCGACGTCTTCAAGAAGAATCCGTTCACCGGCGACAATCCGCTGGCCGAATTCCCCAATGTCGACGGCGTGGTCGCGCTGACCCACAAGACCGGCTGCGGCATGACGCAGAACGAGCCGCTCGCGCTGCTCCGACGCACGCTCGGCGGCTATGCGCGGCACGTCAATTTCTCGCATGTCATCGTGCTCGGTCTCGGCTGTGAGGTGAACCAGATCGGAGGCCTCATGGAGGAGCAGAAGCTCGCCGGCCGCCTGCGCGCGATGGACATCCAGGAGGTCGGCGGCACCCGCAAGACGGTTGAGGCGGGTGTTGCCTTCGTGCGCGAGGCGCTGGCGGACGCGAACAAGGTCAAGCGTGAATCCGTGCCGGCGAGCGAACTGACGGTCGCGCTGCAATGCGGCGGCTCGGACGGCTATTCCGGCGTGTCCGCCAATCCGGCGCTCGGTGCTGCCAGCGACCTCATCGTGCGTCACGGCGGCACCGTGATCCTGTCGGAGACGCCGGAGACCTATGGTGCCGAGCATCTGCTGACGCGCCGCGCCGTCAGCCGCGAGGTCGGCGAGAAGCTCGTCGATCTCATGCGCTGGTGGGAGGAATATACCGAGCGCGAAGGCGCCGAGATGAACGCCAATCCGAGTCCCGGCAACAAGGCCGGCGGCCTCACCACCATCCTGGAAAAGTCGCTCGGTGCGATGGCGAAGGCCGGCACCACCAATCTCGTCGACGTGCTGCGCTACGCCGAGCCGGTGACGAAGCGCGGCTTCGTGTTCATGGACACGCCCGGCTACGATCCGGTCGCCGCGACCGGCCAGGTCGCCGGCGGCGCCAACCTCGTCTGCTTCACCACGGGCCGCGGCAGCGTGTTCGGCTGCAAGCCGGCGCCGTCGATCAAGCTCGCCACCAACACGCCCATGTACAAGCGCATGGAAGACGACATGGACGTCAATTGCGGCACCATCCTCGAAGGCGAGGAGAGCGTCGAGCAGTGCGGCCAGCGCATCTTCGATCTGATCCTGAAGACGGCCTCCGGCCAGCCGACCAAGAGCGAGAGCTTCGATTTCGGCGGCGCGGAGTTCGCGCCCTGGGTGCTCGGCGCGACGATGTAATGGCGCGCAGCGCACCTCGCTGCCGAAATATGCAGGACGAACGGAGCCCGTAGGTAATCCTACGGAGGCGTCGGGTGATCGTGCGGGTCTCGCGGTCACGCATGATTAATGATTCATGTTGTAATCCAGCATCGATGCGGGCACTCCATCGAGGGCGTTGCCCTTCGTGAGGGTTCGTCAACGATGACGCGTGCGATACGGCCAACTGGCGTGGAAAATCTCCTCGGCGAAGAGGAGTTGATCGTTTCGAAGACCGATCTCAAGGGCCGCATCACTTACGCCAACAACGTCTTCGTCCGCATGGCCAAGTATTCCTACGCGGAGCTGATGGGCGCGCCCCACAGCATGATCCGCCATCCCGACATGCCGCGCTGCGTCTTCAAGCTGCTGTGGGATACCCTGCAGTCCAAGCAGGAGATATTCGCCTACGTCGTCAATCTGGCGAAGGATGGCAGCCATTACTGGGTGCTTGCCCATGTCACGCCGACGTTCGACGAGCGCGGCAATGTCGTCGGCTACCACTCCAACCGTCGCAAGCCCGACGCCGTGCAGATCGAGCGCATCAAGCCGATCTACAAGACGCTGTGCGCGGAAGAGGCGCGGCATGCCAATGCTAAGGATGGCATGCGTGCGAGCTTCGATGCGATGGTGGGACTGCTCAAGCAACAGGGTGTCGGTTACGATGAATTTGTGCTCTCTCTCTAAGGCGCAGGGAGCGACCGCGCTCGCGTGTGTTCTTGCTATCGTTGCGTTCGTTCTCTCGCTCACCGGTGTCACGGGAATTTCCGGCGCGGCGTTGCAGGGCGCGACGGTCGTGCTGCTCGGTTATGCCGTCTGGTGCCAGCATCGCACGGCAGCAGCCGTCGATGAGGTGGCCGATGTGTGCCGCAAGGCCGCGCATGGCGATCTCGAAGCGCGCATCCTGAGCAATCGGCAGGCCGGGCGGATCGGGGCGATCCAGAAGTCGGTCAACGACATGCTCGACATCACTGACGCCTTCGTGCGCGAGGCTTCGGCCTCGATGGACTACGCAAGCCGCGGCAAGTATTTCCGCAAGATCCTGGCGCGCGGATTGCCCGGCTCGTTCCGGCGTTCGTCCACCGTCATCAATTCCGGCACCGACAGCCTCGGCCGTCGCGTCGTCGAGATCGCGGATCTCGCAAAGCAGTTCGGCACGCATCTCGACGAGGTTGCGGGCACCCTCATGGGCGCGGCGACCGATCTTGAGTCCGACGCCGGCCAGATGGCGGCGGCGGCGGAGAAGACCAGCCGGCAGACCTCCGGCGTGCTCAGCGCCTCCGACCAGGCCTCGCGCAATGTCGCGACCGTCGCAAGCGCCGCCGAGCAGCTCGCATCCTCGATTGCCGATATCGGCCGCCAGGTGACAGGCTCGACCGCAAGCACGGGCCGCGCCGTCAATGAGGCTAATCGCGCCGGCAGCGAGATCCGCACGCTTGCCGACGCCGCGCTCCGGATCGGCGACGTCGTCAAGCTGATCAGCGAGATTGCCGAGCAGACCAACCTTCTGGCGCTCAACGCCACCATCGAGGCGGCTCGCGCGGGCGAGGCCGGCCGCGGTTTTGCGGTGGTGGCCTCCGAGGTCAAGAGCCTCGCCAACCAGACCGCGAAGGCGACCGAGGAGATCAGCGCCAAGGTTGGCGAGATGCAGCAATCGACGACGAACTCGGTCGCGGCCGTCGAGGCGATCGCGCAGACCATCACCGAGATCAACGGGATCACCGCATCGATCGCGACCTCGATCGAGCAGCAGGGGCTCGCAACCCGCGAGATCGCCCGCAACGTGCAGGAAGCCTCCGCCGGCACCTCGCAGGTCTCCTCCAACGTCACCGGCATCAGCGAAGCCGCCGCTGACACGGGCCGCGTCGCGAGCCGCGTCAACAGCGCCTCCGAACGCGTCCATGGCGAGGTCGAGACGCTCAGGCGCGAGGTGACGCGGTTCCTGCAGCGGCTGACATCGGCCGCGTAAGACCTCCGCGAAGAGCACGCGCTGCGCTGCTCACCCTCTCCCTTTGTGGGAGAGGCGGTGCCGCGATCCCGCGCCGGTTTATAAGCCCCGGTGGAACCACCAAAGCCTCAGCCCCCGCTTCGGGCGTTCCCGGGCTGCTGGTTCGTCCTCGCAGTCGGGAATGATTAGAGGCACGTCACCTTCCAGTTCGGCAAGTCGATCGACCAATTTTCGCAGGGGCGTCGGTACCGGTGAGGCGTCGCGCGTGAGGCTATGCCGAAGCTCTTTACCGATCACCCCGCAGATCGCCCGGCAATGCTTCGGTTCTAAGGCTTCAATCAGGTGAGGGTCTTGGGGCGGAAGGGGGTTCGCCATGACGGCCACCTCCGGCTTGGCGCACAGCCTCCTTGCGTGTGCACGGCTTACCTGCCACCGCTATCAGAACGCGCATCGGACTTGCCTGATCCGGCAGAGCCGAAATTTTTTTATCATAGGTGAATTTGCCGTGGAGCTCGCGACCCGCGAGGCGGTTTGAGACCGGCAGCCTAAGGGCCGCAATTTCTTCGGCCGTGAACCAGGTTCCCGTAGTACAATTATCCGCGCCATGGGAGGGACCTGAGAAATGGCTATTTATCGATTATTGCAAAGCTGCACGATCGGGCCAGAAGAGGCTAGCCGTATCACAGCGGCTTACGAGCAAGCGCTCCATACGCTCTGCGTCAAGGACCGCGACGACCCTCTAACGGAACTGATTGCGAAGAAGATAATCAAGATCGCGCAATCCGGTGTCGAAGACGCCGCACAAATTTCGGCTCTGGCGATACGGGAACTCGAACTACGCTAAGGTCTGCGGTCGCATTGCACGCGTTCTGCCGCTTGAAGCCGAAACATTTTCCGACCTGGATGAGTTTAGAGTAGGGGCTTCGCAAAGCGCGAGGCTGGTCATGGACCCGATATCGGCGAGCGACGTATTTCTGACCGTCGCCATCATGGGCACCACCTTCCTGATCGAGATCGGGTTTTTCATCCTGCTCGGAATGTTCTGAAAGGAACACGCTCTGTGCACTGCACAGCCGAACGTTTCTGATCGCGACGCAGATGCCCCATTCGGAAGGAGGAACCCCGGGGCGCCATGGTGGCAACTTCGATGTGAGCGAAGACATCGGCCGCAGCCTTCGGGAACCATTTCTGAGAGTGCCCCGTTAGTTTGTGGGGAGGGTCCGATTGAAGAGGACCATTGCCATGAGGACCGAATTCCTCGCTGCGATTGTGATAGCTGTTCTCGCCTCTAGTACGGGGCTAGCAGTCAGTTCTGTCGGCTCGCGGCCTTCCGAAAAGCAGTTCATGCCGGATGCCGTGCAAGCGGCGGGACGATTAGCTGAAGCCGTGGATCAGTTTTTGCCTCGGTCCGGCTAATAGCCGGCGCAACTCAAACGTCTAGGCGCTTTCGCGAAATCCCCAGTGGCCCGACCGGCGCCGCCAACCGCACATGAAGCGCCCGTGCGCCTGTAACGATCAGCAGTGACGCGCTTGCATGATCGACCGCCAATGAAATCGGCAAGCTCGTTAGCGACCTTGATACGGCGATCCTCAGCGAGTAGTGGATCACGAGCAGCGCGCCGATGATGAACATCGCGATGCCGATCACCGCCCACCATTTGATCCTTCTGGTCATCAGGTGCCCCTTTCTGCTGATGTCTTCATGACCCAACGGCACGCTGGCCTGCCTTGACCGACTTGCCTGTTGGTGCGTCTATCAGGTTCTCAAAGATGGTCGATCGAAACCGAGGCGAGCGATGCGCAAACTGCTACCTTTGCTGTTGCTTGGCGGTGCGGCAATGTCCGTAATCGTGCCCGCCACGGCGCAAACCTACGATCCCAGATATCCGGTTTGCCTGCAAAGATGGGTCTGGGGTGGCAGCACATATTTCGAGTGCAAGTTTACATCATGGGATCAGTGTCGAGCGGCGGCGTCGGGACTTCCGGCCATGTGCTTGGACAATCCCTATTGGTCGCAAGAGTATTCTAGATCGCCCCGCGGCCGCGCTAGATAATGATGTTGCCTTTCCTGCGTGTGGGTTCGACGGCAATTGCCGCTCTATAGAACTGGCGCGGCGGCGTAATCATTGACGGCCTTAGCGCGGAGCGGCTTAACCGGGCGCCACTCGATCTTCCTTGTCCGCCCCGCGCATCACGATCTTGAGTCAGCTTTCGCGCTAGGAGGGCATGATATGGTTCTCATCTCTCAAGATTGAAAATGCAGCGTGGTTGCAAAGTGTTAGCCGGTTCATAGTGTAGGCCAATCCTGAGGCTTATAAGCTCTGAAACAACCGTTCGGGAGGCGACGATGATCCCCGATTGGCTTACCCTTCCTGCGACCATCCTTTGTGTATTGTTCTTGAGCACCATCGTTTTGATTGCCGTTGGGGCTTGGTAGGCGACAGGTCAGGGCGGTGCTTGTGCGCGACGACATCGAGGATCAGACGAGAAGTCGTCGCTCGGCCAATTTCATCCCGCCGCCTTGTCTTCCTTATCTACCCCGCGCATGACGATCCGGAGCGCATCATCCGGCAACGGCCGCTGCAACGCCTTCGCCTCATCCGACGGCGCGCGCATCCAGGGCGGATGCTGACCCGCCGAGCTATTGATCTCTCAACGCGTTTTACGTCGGAAGGTCTCCCACAAGGGGAGAAGGGTTTGCCCATGTGATGATCGCAGGGTTGCGGGGGCTCGGCCTGCCGGCAGCCTATGTCAGCGGATACTTGCGCACCATTCCGCCGCCGGGCCAGCCGCGCCTGCAGGGCGCCGATGCCACCCACGCCTGGGTGTCGCTGTGGTGCGGGGCGGAGCTTGGCTGGGTCGATTTCGATCCGACCAATGATCTCCTGGTTGCCAACGATCACATCGTGCTTGCGATGGGCCGCGACTTTTCCGACGTCTCGCCGGTCGACGGCATCATCGTCGGCTCGCCGAAACAGAAGCTCGGCGTGGCCGTCGACGTGCTGCTGGTGGAGTGACGGTCGTTTCTCGACCGCGACGATCATTTCGTCGTATTCGAGGTCAATGCCTCCATGCTGGTGCATGGCCAGAACCCGGACGTTCCCTACAAGGATCCGTATGTCCGCCGGATTAAAATCGCCTTCGATGCCGTGCGGGAGCGCGTTGCGCGAGGGACTTGACGCCGCTGACCGCCAGGCGGCGCAGGTACGCGCACAGACCGGATTTCATCATCCAGCCCGCTTGGCACGGCTCTCCCTGTAACACGAATTCCACGGTCGGCCATTGGCCCGGCTGGCCCCGCATCGCCCGCTCCCAAGATGTATCTGGCCGTGACCGCAACCGTGATGTTGCGAAGCGGGAGTGCAACATTTTACGTATTTTCGTCCCGGGGTTTGGTCACTCGGCCCAAGATGGGCTATGCTGGTGCTTGCGTCGAGGGCGAGAATGATAGGGTCGGGAGCTGGCGTGGGAAACCACCGACAAGCGGGGCTGCATCCATGTTGACGTTACCGAGACTGGCGGCTGAATCTCTGGAGAAGTTGCTGGGCTCGTTCATGCGTCGCAGGTTCGACGAGTCCTATGCCAGGGTGCTGGAAGGCGCGACGCGCACCGCGATGGAATGCATCGGCAACAGCGACGCGCTCTATCACAACATCGAGCATACGATGCTGGTGACGCTGGCCGCCCAGGCGATCCTCATGGGACGCAATCTTCACGCTCACCTTGCGGCGGAGGACTACATCCATGTCCTGATCGCGTGTCTTGCGCACGACATCGGCTATGTCCGCGGTCTGTTTCCGGAGGATGACGAAGACGGTTTCCTGATCGACGAGGCCGGGACCAGGGTGTCGCTGCCGCGCGGCGCTTCGGATGCCAGCCTGATGATGTATCATGTTGATCGCTCGATACTTTTCGTGAGGCGGCGGCTGCCGCCAATCCGCGGTATCGACAGCGAGCGCGTCGCCCGCGCGATCGAGGGGACGCGCTTTCCGGCCCTCGAAGGGCAGGAGTACGATTGCGAAGCCTCGATCCTGCGCGCCGCCGACTTCATCGGCCAGCTCGGCGATCCCAACTATCTGCGCAAGGCCAATGCGCTCTACTACGAGTTCGAGGAGGTCGGCATCAACCGCCAGCTCGGCTACGACTCGCCTGCCGACATCGTGAATCGCTATCCACAGTTCTACTGGAACAGCGTCGCACCGCACATCCAGACCGAGATTGGCTACCTCAACAAGACCGAGATCGGCCGGCAGTGGATCGCCAACCTCTACAGCAACGTGTTCCGTGCCGAACGCGACATCCCGCTGTCGGGCCCGCAGAAATAGGTCGGGCCTCGTAGCCCGCATGGAGCGAAGCGGAATGCGGGACGCCAGCATCCGCAAATCCCGGATTTCGCCGCGCTCCATCCGGGCTACGAAACTTCGCTCATTGGGGCTACGATAGCGGGCTACGCCGTCGCGCAAATCCGTGAGTATGTCATGCGACAAAAAGCCGTCACCACGGACGTCCTCGACATCGGCTATCTCGAATACGGCGCGCCGGACGGCTGGTCCTGCATCATGGGCCACGGCTTCCCCTATGATGTGAACGCCTATGCCGAGGCCGCGCCGGTCATTGCACAGGCGGGTGCGCGGGTGCTGGTGCCCTGGCTGCGTGGCTACGGGGCGACGCGGTTTCGTTTCCCTGGGACGCTGCGTTCCGGCGAGCAGGCGGCGCTTGGTGCCGATCTCCTGGCCTTCATGGACGCGCTCGGCATCGAGCGTGCGGTCGTCGGCGGCTATGACTGGGGCGGGCGCGCGGCCTGCGTGGTCTCGGTGCTCAATCCCGAGCGCGTGATCGGGCTCGTCTCCGGCAATTCCTACAACATCCAGAACATCGCCCGCGCCATGGAGCCGGCTTCGCCCCCTGAAGAGGCCGCGCTCTGGTATCAATATCTCTTCCACAACGAGCGCGGCCGCCGCGCGCTGGAACGCAATCGGCGCGGTTTCGCGCGCCAGCTCTGGGCGATGTGGTCGCCGAAATGGACCTTCGACGACGCGACGTTCGTGAAGAGCGCGGCATCGTTCGACAATCCTGATTTCGTTGACGTCGTCATCCACTCCTACCGCCATCGCTACGCGCTGGTTGAGGGCGATCCCGCCTATGCCGCGATCGAGGCGAAGCTTGCCGCGCAACCGCCAATCCGCGTCCCGACCATCGCGATCGACGGCGACAGCGATGGCGTCAATCCCGGCACCTCCCATCATGCGCGCAAGTTCGAGGGCTTTTTCGAGCGGCGCGTGTTCACCGGCGCGGGCCACAATCTGCCGCAGGAGCGGCCCGCCGAATGGGCGCAGGCCGTGCTCGACGTACGGAAAGCGGCTGGACGGTCCTGATTTTCGCGATCGCAGGAACTTTTCGCATGTCCCGTCGTCCAAATCCTTAGCTGCACGTTAAGCTGCCAGGGAGATGTCCATGAGCCAGGAAAGCAAACCGAGCGGCCCCGACCTAACCAAGGGCGTGTCGCTGATCGAGTTCAGGGACGGCAAGCTCCTCGGTCATGTCGGCGAGGAGGATGTTCTGCTGGTGCAGGCCGGCAACGAGATCTTCGCGATCGAGCCATCTTGCAGCCACTACCACGGCCCGCTCGCAGACGGGCTGGTGGTCGGCGACACCATCCGCTGTCCCTGGCACCACGCCTGCTTTTCTTTGCGCACCGGCGAGGCGGCCCGCCCGCCGGCGCTGAACGCGCTTGCGGTCTGGGAGGTCACGCTTGATCGGGACCGGATCATCGTAGAGCGCAAGCGTGAAGCGCCGGAACCATCAGCATCTCACCGCAGCGCGCCAACACCCGAAAAATTCGTGATTGTCGGCGGCGGCGCCGCTGGTTTCGCTGCGGCCGAGATGCTCCGGCGCGAGGGTTTTTCCGGCGCCATCACCATGCTCAGCAATGACGGCGCGATGCCGGTCGACCGGCCCAATCTCTCCAAGGACTATCTCGCCGGTAGCGCGCCGGAGGATTGGCTGCCGCTGCGGGGTGAGGACTACTATCAGGACGCCGGCATCGACCTCAGGCTCAACACGAATGTGTTCGCGATCGATCCGGAGGCGCGGAGCGTGACGCTGGGCAACGGCGCCAAGCTGCCGTTCGACCGGCTGCTGCTCGCGACCGGCGCCGAGCCGGTCAAACTGACGATCCCGGGCGCCGACCAGCCGCATGTCCACACCTTGCGCTCCGTCGCCGACAGCCGTGCGATCATCAAGGCGGCCGGCAGTGCGAAGCGCGCGCTGGTGATCGGCGCCAGCTTCATCGGCCTCGAAGTTGCGGCCTCCTTGCGGGCGCGCAAGCTCGAGGTGCACGTGGTCGCGCCGGAGGAACGGCCGATGCAGCGCGTTCTCGGACCGGAGATGGGCGACTTCGTTCGCGCGTTGCACGAAGAGAACGGCGTCAACTTTCACCTCAAGGACACGGTCGAGAAGCTCGAAGGCACGCGCGCGACGCTGAAGAGCGGGCGTGTGATCGAGGCCGACCTGGTCGTGGTCGGCATCGGCGTCAAGCCGCGCCTTGCGCTCGCCGAGCAGGTAGGGCTTGCCATCGATCGCGGTGTGAGCGTGAATGAATATCTCGAGACCAGTGCATCGGGCATCTTCGCTGCCGGCGACATCGCACGCTGGCCCGATCCGCATTCGGGCCAAAACATCCGCGTCGAGCACTGGGTGGTGGCGGAGCGCCAGGGGCAGGCCGCCGCGCGCAACATGCTGGGACGGCAGGAGCGGTTCGACGCCGTCCCGTTCTTCTGGTCCCAGCACTACGACGTACCGATCAACTATGTCGGCCACGCCGAGAGCTTTGACGACATCGCGATCGACGGCAGCATTTCCGGCAGGGATTGCCTGCTGAAATACCGCAAGGGTGGCCGCGTGCTCGCGATTGCCTCAATTTATCGCGATCTCGACAACCTGAAGGCCGAGCTCGAAATGGAGCGATCGCGGGTCTGAGCGCCGCATTTGACCTTGATTTGCATCAATGTTGCTGCCGGCAGGGGCTGCTCTGCTGGGTGTTGTCCCGGCGCACGCCCGTGCTATCCTGAATTGTGCCTCCGGGCTTCGCATGCAGGAGTGGCGTCATGACAAGTGCTTCGGATACCTCACAACATCTTGGCCTCGGCTCCGGCATCGCCGCGGTGCGTGGCAAATGGGGCTGGATCGTCGCCCTTGGCGTCGTCTACCTCATCGCCGGCTTCATTGCGCTCGGCAGCGTGGTGATGGCGACGGTGGCGAGCGTGATCGTGGTCGGCGCGATGATGATCGTCGCTGGCATTGCCGAGATCATCGGCGCGTTCCAGCTGAAAAGCTGGGGCAAGTTCCTGATCTGGGCCTTGCTCGGCGTGCTCTACGTCGTCGCCGGCTTCCTGACCTTCGAGAACCCGCTGCTCGCGGCGGTCCTGCTGACGCTCTTTCTGGGCGCCGCATTGATCGCCTCGGGTGCGGTCCGGCTGTTCCTGGCATTCAACATGAAGCGCGAAAGCCCGTGGGTGTGGGTGGCGCTGTCAGGCGCCATCACGCTGCTGCTCGGTTTGCTGATCGTGGCACGCTGGCCGGTGAACAGCGTCTACATCCTCGGCCTGTTCCTCGGCATCGACCTGGTGATGGCGGGAGTCGGCTGGGTCAGCCTGGGCTTCAGCCTGCGGCGGCGCCATTAGGGCGCGCGCGGAAGGGGGCACTCATGCGTTGGCTTTATCTCGCCGTCATCGTGCTATTTGCCGCGGCGACGATCATCTTCGCCGCGCAGAATTTCGAGACTGTCACGATCTCGTTCTTCAGGATGAGTCTCAGCCTCCCGCTCGCCGTCCAGACCATCGTGGTCTATCTGCTGGGCGCTGCGACCGGCGGCAGCGTGTTCGCCCTGCTGCGGCGCTCGTACACGGGTTCGCAGCGAAGCATCGAATGAACCAGCAACTCGACGCAAGACCATCTTGCGGAACTCCGCTGAGCTGACGCGCTGACAAAAAGCAGCGCGCCGCGGGTTCGCCTCATGACGTCGCGCGACGATAATCATTGGGGAGAAATCATGAAAGCCGCTTTGGCCCTGGCCGCAGCGCTGGCTGCTGCCTGTTTGTCCACGCCCGTTTCCGCGCAAAAATCCTACGGTCCCGGTGTCAGCGACACCGAGATCAAGATCGGCAACACCATGCCCTATAGCGGCCCTGCTTCCCCGCTCGGCATCACCGGCAGGGTGATCGCGGCCTATTTCGACGAGGTCAACGAGAAGGGCGGGGTCAACGGCCGCAAGCTCAATCTGCTGTCGCTGGACGACGCGTTCTCGCCGCCGAAGACCATGGAAGCGGCGCGGCGGCTGGTCGAGGGCGACGGCGTCGCCTTCATTTTTGCGACCATGGGCACCGCGCCGAGCTCGGCGATCGCAAAATATCTCAACAGCAACAAGGTGCCGCAGCTCTTTCTGATCAGCTCGGCCTCGAAGTGGAACGATCCCGCCAACATGCCCTGGTCGATGGCGTTGCCCTGGGCGCCGAACTACACCAGCGAGGCCGCCATCGACGTCGCCTATGCCCGCGCCAAGAACCCGAATGCGCGCTTTGCGGTGCTTTATCAGAACGACGACGCCGGCAAGGAATACTTGCGCGGCGTCAAGGATGCGCTCGGCACTGAGGCCGACAAGGCGATCGTGATGGCGTCGAGCTTCGAGGTCACCGACCCCACCGTCGATTCCCAGGTGCTGACGCTCGCCAACACCAAGGCCGACGTCTTCATGATCTATTCGGTGACGCCGCGCGCCTGTGCGCAGGCGATCCGTAAAGCCCATGAGGTCGGCTGGCAGGCGACGCGCTTTCTCGCCAGTGGCTGCGCCAACAAGGCAACCGTGATGGTTCCTGCGGGCCTCGATGCCGGCAAAGGCGTGCTGTCGCTCGGCTCGCTCAAGCCGTTCGTGGCCGAGCCGAAGGACGATCCGGCGATGTCGGCCTACATCGATTTCATGAAGAGGCGCCTGCCCAACGCCGACGTCAACAATGTCGCCGGCCTCTATGGCTACACCGTCGCCGAGGCGCTGGTCGTCCTGCTCAAGCAGTGCAAGGACAATCTGACGCGCGAGAACATCATGGCGCAGGCAACCAACCTGAAGAACGTGCCGCTGTCGCTGCTGATGCCCGGCATCACGCTCAACACCACGCCGCAGGATTTCCGCCCCATCAAGGACGGCTATATGCTCCAGTTCGACGGCAACGACTGGATCGTGGCGAGCGAGCTCTTGCGCGGCACCTGACGCGCGGAGAAGCGAACGCCGAAGCAATCGCATATGGGGTCTCCATTGGAGACACGGATGTTTCGACAGCGTCATGCCCGGGCTTGTCCCGGCCATCCACGCCTCGCCGGACGGCACGAAGAATGTGGATGCCCGGGACATAGGCGAGCGAAGCGACGCCGTCCTTCAGACGGCTATGCCCGGGCATGACGACCTCTTGTAAATTTTCAGATGCGGAGCCCACGGCGAAGGGAGAGGGACCATGGACTTTCAACACTCCACGCGTTCGCTGGAGCTTCAGGAGCGTGTCCGCCAGTTCATGCGGACGCATGTCGAGCCGGTCGAGGAGCTCTATTACGAGCAGGTCAAGCCGGAAGTTGCGCGCTACAGGACGCCTCAGGTGCTGCAGGACCTGAAGCGGCTCGCGCGGGAGCAGGGGCTCTGGAACCTGTTCCTGTCGGGCGAGCACGGCCCGGGTCTGTCCAATCTCGAATATGCGCCCGTGAAGGAGATCATGGGGCGCATCCTCTGGGCGCCCGAGGTCTTCAATTGCTCGGCGCCCGATGTCGGCAACATGGAGGTGCTCGCCAATTACGGCACGAAAGCGCAGCAGGAGCGCTGGCTGAAGCCGCTCCTGGAGGGGCGCATCCGTTCCGGCTTCTCGATGACGGAGCCGCAGGTCGCCTCCAGCGATGCCACCAACATCCAGTGCGCGATCAGGCGCGACGGCAGCGACTACGTCATCAACGGCCGGAAATGGTTCACCTCCGGCGCGATGAACGAGGATTGCGAAATCCTGATCGTGATGGGCAAGACCGCGCCCGACGATCCCGATCGCCATCGCCAGCAATCCATGATCCTGGTGCCCAGAAACACGCCAGGCGTCCGCATCGTCCGCGACATGCTCACTTACGGCTACGACGACGCGCCGGTTGGCCACCCCGAGATCGTCTACGAGAACGTCCGCGTGCCCGCCGAAAACATTCTGCTCGGCGAGGGCCGCGGCTTCGAGATCGCGCAAGGTAGGCTCGGTCCGGGTCGCATCCACCATTGCATGCGCCTGATCGGCTGCGCCCAGCGCGCGCTGGAGTTGATGTGCCAGCGGTCGGTCTCCCGCGTCGCCTTCGGCAAGCCGCTTGCCGAGCAGGGCTCGGTACGCGAGGACATCGCAAATTCCTTCTGCGAGATCGCGCAGGCGCGGCTGCTCACGCTGCAAGCCGCCGACAGGATGGACCGCGAAGGCAACAAGGCGGCGCGCGACCTGATCGCGGCGGCGAAGATTGTCGTGCCGAGCATGGCTGCCCGCGTCATCGACCGCGCCATCCAGATCCACGGCGCCGCGGGCGTGTCGCAGGACACGTTCCTCGCCCGCGCCTATGTCTACGCCCGCTTCATCCGTATCGGCGACGGCCCCGATCAGGTGCATCTCGCCGCCGTCGGCAAGGAGCTGATCAAGCGCGGCGGTGTGATGGCAGGGTGAGCGTTGCGAGTTGGCCGAATGTGCGGACGCCGGTGTTGTCTTGACCAGAGCGTTTTCGAGTGAAGTGGATACCGGTTTGCGTAAAGAAAACGCATCAAAACAAGAATCTAGAGCCCCCGTTCCGATTCCATCGGAACGGAAATGGCTCTAGGACATCCTCTCGGACGGTTCAGGACACATCAGTCGAACAGCGTTCAACCACACCCGCTGTTTGGCGCGGTCCGCCTCGAGCAGACCGCGCCAACGGCATCTCACGATCAAGCGCGTGAGAGCGCGTCGAGCTTCCCGCGAAGCTCATCGATCGTTGGCTTCGCGATGTCCCCAACTCCGGGGACCGCCAGCACCTTGTCGCACATCTGGTTGATGGTCGGCGTTGCTGCCGCGATCAACTTGGCAAGAGCGCTCTTGCCTTCGGGGCTGAGCTTTGTCGCGAGGTCGCCGACGTCGTTCAATTGGGTCGCTGCTTCCCGAAGCTTGGGAAGGGCGGCCTGGGCGGAGGTGGCATCCGTGATGGTTGGCAGCACGGATCGCAAGGTGCTCATGGACGAGTTGACCTGGTTCGCCAGATTCACTCCTCCAATCGTCAGATCTGGCGGCGCCAGACCCACGGTTCCGGTCGCGGGCTGCACTGCGGCAGGACGCGGCAGTTCGGCCACGGTTTCGCTGGGCTGGCGCCCGGTGGCATACCAGAGAATTCCACCCAATGCGACCAGGGCGACCAACCAATACGGCCATTGCGACGATGCTGCGCTCGTTGCGGCCTGAGCTGCCCGACTGGCTCCGGCAATTGTACGCTCCGCGGCATCGGCAACTCGGCTTCCGGCGGCCGAAGCGGCTGCGGCACCGCTGCGTACGGTTCCCGCTGCGCTGTCGATGAGGCCGGCAGCGCTCAACTGATCGGCCAGGCCGGACGGAATAGCCGCGGTGATCTGATTTTTTTGCGAGCCGAGGAGCGACGCCAGCCCGCTTGCATCGAGGCCCGCACTGCGCTGATGTTGACTCAACGCCCCGAGGACTACGGGGGCGAGCATACCGAGTAGCGACTTGCTGGATCCCCCATCGAATCCTGCGAACTTGCCGATCGACTGCGCTATCGCGTCCGTTGCTCCGCCGCCGAACAGGCCGGACAACATGCTCGATCCGGTTTCCACGAGCGTGTTCTGACCTGAACCGCCGATGAGGCTTTTGAAATTCTCCAGCGACCCAGGCTGCTGCTGTGCCAACGTGCTGGAGAGCTGGCGCGCCCCATTCGGAGTGGAGGCCACATCCGCGAGACCCGCAAGCAGAGCGGGGACGGCGCCTCCAATTGCCTTTTGCGCGAGGTTGCGATCAAGACCTAGCGCAGAAGCGATCTTCGCAATCATGTCAGGGGTCAGGAACTGCATCACAACAGAGATGAGATTGGTTGCCATGCGATCTCTCCATTTTGCTTCTGGTTGTGAGGTGAGTTGTCTCCTTGGTTCCGATGCTGCGGCTTGGTCACGCTAGCCGCGTTTTGTCTGGCGATTGCCGCATCAGAAATTGTAGTTCGGGATTGGGCAAGTGAAGCGATCTGGCAGGCCGAATGTCTCGGCAACAGATTTGCGTGACTTGCCCATCGATCCGTTCATCGTGACCAGGCGCAGTGTGCACGCCCAAATCTCCGGCCTGTCTAGTCACAACACGGAGAGCGAGTGCCGCGAAGGATCTACATCCGGGGCACTATGCAGTTTTGGCCAAATGGGGCACCCGGTCCGCGTTCTGCGAATGCGCGCTCTCGGCCGGCCGAGCTTCCACCCTCGCGGGTGCCGGCGGGGTGATCTGCGTTAGCCGCCGATGACAACCCTCCTGATCTCGGGCATGACCCAGGCAAGGGCAAAAATGCCTCGAGATCGGGAGGATTTCATGAGCTACCAACACATCATCGTCGACGACCCGCGTCCGCGCGTCCGGCGCATCACGTTGAACCGCCCGGAGAAGCGCAACGCGCTGAACAATCGCTTGCGCAGCGAAATCTTCGAGGTGCTCGAGCAGGCCGATCGTGATCCCGACGTTTCGATTTCGATCCTGCGTGGCGCGGGCCCGTGCTTTTCGGCAGGCTATGATCTCTCCGCCGACAATCGCATCGACCAGCCCTATCACTCGGCGTCCGGACCGGGCCAATGGTCGCGCCACGTGGTCGAAGGCTGGTTCGGGATCTGGGATCTCGCCAAGCCCGTGATCGCGCAGGTGCACGGCTACTGCCTCGCCGGGGGCACCGAGCTCGCCACCGCCTGCGACGTCGTCTACGTCGCCGACGACGCGCAGATCGGCTATCCGCCGGTGCGGCTGATGAGCCCGCCCGACATGCAGTATCATCCCTGGCTGGTCGGCATGCGCCGCGCGATGGAATTGATGCTGACAGGCGATGCGATGTCCGGCCGCGAAGCCGCCGAATGGGGTTATGCGACGCGATCCTTCCCACTCGCTGAGCTGGAAGAGAAGACGCTCGATTTCGCCGAGCGCGCTGCCAAGGTGCCGATCGAGCTGCAGCAGCTCAACAAGCGCAGCGTGCACCGTGCGATGGAGATCATGGGCGCCCGCGCCGCCATCCGCGCCGGCACCGAGATACAGGCTCTGGCCTTCACGACTGAAGCGAGCAAGGCCTACATGGCCGGTTTCCGCCGCGATGGCGGTAGCGTGAAAACCCAACTCGACCAGCGCGACACGACGTTCGGGGATTATCGGACGAAGAAGGAGTGAGCAGAGGCGCACATCATCGTCCAGCAGTCACGAGCCAGCGGCTCAATCGATCATCTGCTCGAACGGGTGGAGATCTATGTTCGCGACGAGATCGGGTGGTCCGCTGCTGGCCGATTTTGTTGCAGAACTATCTTGAGGAGCAGGGCGAACCGTGATTCCGTCGAGGTGAAGCGGCCATCGACGGAGAGTTTCGATGATGGGGCGGTGCAAGAG
>NZ_LGHM01000078.1 GCF_001908185.1 Bradyrhizobium sp. AS23.2 | reverse complement strand
GGCGGCGGCGCGGGGCGCAGGCGATTGCCTCGCAATCGGCCGCTGCGGCGGGATGCCCCTATGTTGCGCGCTGTGCGCTGGCCGACCAGCGTTGCCGCGAGGTTCTGCCTGAGCTACGCAAGGTCGGAGAAGCGCATTTCGCCGCCTGCCACAAGGCGGAGGCGGTGATGGCGTTGCCGCAGGCTGCCATGGAAGGTTAGTGTCCAGGGCGGAATTGGCGTAGGTTGAAAGAGAAGAGAGAAGGCCGGGGAGTTACGAAATGTTCAGGAAACTATCGATCGTCGCATTTGCCGCCGCGCTCGCCGCAGCGCCGCTGCCGGTGCTGGCACAGAGCAAGAAGGACAGCGTCGTCATGGGCATGACGCTGGAGCCGCCGGGGCTCGATCCGACGACGGCCGCGGCCGCAGCGATTGCCGAGGTCACGCTCTACAACATCTATGAGACGCTGACCAAGATCAACGAGGACGGCTCGGTGTCGCCGCTGCTCGCCGAGGGCTGGCAGGCTTCGCCCGATCTGAAGACCTATACGTTCAAGCTGCGCAAGGGCGTCAAATTCCAGAACGGCGAGCCGTTCGACGCCGCGGCGGTCAAGTTCTCGTTCGAGCGCAACGCGGTGCCGACCAGCACCAACAAGGACAAGAGCCTGTTCCAGGCCTTCGAAAAGGTCGACGCGCCCGACGCCGACACGGTCGTGATATCGGTGAAGTATTCGGAGCCGAACCTGCCGTTCCTGCTGGGACAGGCGAGCGGGTCGATCGTCGAGCCCAAGAGCGCGCCGACCAACGGCACGCAGCCGGTCGGCACCGGGCCCTATCAGTTAGGGGCTTGGGTCAAGGGATCGTCGATCACGCTGAATAAATGGGCCGATTACCGCAATGCTGCGGCGATCAAGCTCTCCAAGGTGACGATCCGCTTCATCTCCGATCCGGCCGCGCAGATTGCAGCCCTTCTGTCCGGCGACATCGACGCGTTTCCGCGCTTCACGACTCGCGGCGTCGCTCAATTCAAGTCCGATCCGCGCTTCACCGTGCTGGTCGGTGGCTCCAAGGCCAAGACCATCGTCGCCATCAACGAGAAGAAGAAGCCGCTCGACGACGTGCGGGTGCGTCGCGCCATCCTCGCTGCGATCGATCGCAAGGCGATCATCGACGGCGCCGTCGACGGCTTCGGAACGCCGATCGGCAGCTTCTACACGCCGGGATCGCTCGGCTATGTCGATACCACGGGCATCAACCCCTATGATCCCGAGAAGGCCAAGAAGCTTCTGGCGGAAGCCGGCGTCACCACGCCGCTCGAGCTGAGCCTGCGATTGCCGCCGCCGCCTTATGCGCGGCAGGGCGGCGAGATCCTGGCGGCCCAGCTCGCCAAGGTCGGCATCATCGCCAAGATCGAGAACGTCGAATGGGCGCAATGGTTGTCGCAGGTCTTCGCCCCGAACGGTCCGCACAACTACGACATGACCATCGTCAGCCATGTCGAGCCGTTCGATCTCGTCAAGCTGACCGAGCCCGACTTCTATCTCGGCTACAACAGTGAGGCGTTCAACGCGCTCTACAAGCAGATCGTGACGACGCCGGATGAAGCTGGCCGCGCCAAGCTGCTCGGCGATGCCCAGCGCATGATGGCAACCGACGCGGTGGCCGGGTTCCTGTTCCAGCCGCAGTGGCCCACAGTCATCAACAAGAAGCTGAAGGGCGTCTGGAAGGAAGTCCCGCAGTTCGAGAACGATTTCTCGGCGTGGTCCTGGGAGTAGGGACCGCTCGATCAAGTCCAGCTAGCGTTCGTGTCTACCTCTCCCCATCGGGGAGAGGTCGGATTGCGCCTGGCGATGCGAAGCATCGTCCAGTGCAATCCGGGTGAGGGGGCCTGAGTGCCCAGTGAGGCCGTAACCCCTCACCCGGATCGCATCTGTCGATGCGATCCGACCTCTCCCTACGGGAGAGGTGACAACAGGCCAAAACAAAAATCTGAAAAACAACCCCATGCACAGTAGCCGGTGATAGACATTTCAATGGTTTGCGCGGTCCGCGATGCCATTGACCCGTCGGGCAAAACACCGGCATGATGCCATCATCGCGGCCTCATGGTTCGAGACGCGCCGTCAGGCGAGGCACGCCGTGAAGAAGCCAACCCGCCGTGATGCTCGCCTCGCCGCGGCCAACGCCGAGGCGCCGACCAATCTAAAGCTCGATCATTCGCCTATGAGCGATATCGCCCATGCCTTGACCAGTGGGCGGGTCACTGCCACGGCGCTGACCAAAAATTATCTCGCGCGCATTGAGGCCTACGACCGCGATGGGCCCGCGCTCAACTCGGTGCGCGAGCTCAATCCGGACGCGCTCGCGATCGCGGGCAAGCTCGACGACACCAAGCCGTCGGTCAAACGGCCGCTGGCCGGCATCCCGATCCTGCTGAAGGACAACATCGCAACTGGTGACAAGCAACCGACGACGGCGGGTTCTCTGGCGCTGGAGGGCGCGCGCGCCAGGGACGACGCCACCCTCGTCAAGCTGCTGCGGGGCGCCGGTGCGGTGATCCTGGGCAAGGCGAACCTGACGGAGTTCGCCAACATGCTCGCGATCGACATGCCCGCGGGGTATTCCTCGCTTGGCGGCCAGGTGAAGAACCCCTACGCGCCGACACTGGTGGGCGATCACGGCATCCCGGTCGTGTCGCCAGGCGGATCAAGCTCGGGTTCGGCGGTTGCTGTAGCGGCTGGTCTGTGCGCGGCCTCGATCGGCACCGAGACCTCGGGCTCGCTGCTGTACCCCGCCAGCCAAAACGGCCTCGTCACCGTGAAGCCGACCGTCGGACTGATCAGCCGTGCCGGCATCGTGCCGCTCTCGCACAGCCAGGACACCGCAGGGCCGATGACGCGTACGGTGCGCGACGCGGCGATGCTTCTGAATGTGCTGGCCGCCAAGGACCCGCTCGACCCGGTGACAGAGCGGCAGAAGCGGCCGGCCGATTACACCGCCGACCTCGCAACCGATGCGATGAAGGGCGCGCGCATCGGCGTGCCGAGCGATCCCGCCGACGCGCTGAACGATTGCTACTACGGCAAGCTGCCACCCAAATGGGTGAAGGTGATGACGGAGGCGATCAAGGTGCTGGAGGATCTGGGCGCCGTCATCGTGCGCGCCAGCATGCCGACGCTTGGCTGGATCGGCGGGCCGGGCACGACCATGGCCGTGCTCAACCGCAATCCGCTGAGCCGCCACGCAGGCACTGTCGCGAGGCCGTCGATCGTCTTCCTCTATGAACTGAAGCGTGATCTCAACCTCTACCTGAAGGACTGGGCCACCAACACGGAGATCAAGAGCATCGCCGATATCGTGGCGTTCAACGAGGCGAACGCTGCCAGGGCGCTGCGTTTCGGTCAGGACCATTTCCTCGCCGCTGACATCACGAGAGGTGACCTAAGCGAGCGCGAATACAAGTCGGCGCGTGCCATGGACCTGCTCTCCGCCAGGACGCGCGGCATGGACGCCTACATGAATCAGCACAAGCTCGACGCGGTGCTGTTCGCCGGCAGCGGAGGCTGCGTGATCGCCGCGAAGGCGGGTTATCCCAGCGTCATGGTGCCGGGCGGTTTCGTCTCGGGAGCGGACGACAAGGACACGCCAGACTATCCGCTCGGCATCACCTTCGCGGGGCGTGCCTGGAGCGAGCACAAGCTGCTGCGTCTGGCCTACGCCTTTGAGCAAGCCTCCAACATGCGCAAACCGGCGCCCGGCTTGCCCGCGCTTTAGGCTTCACTGGCAGGCGCCCCATAGGGCATGCATTGATGAATTCGGATGTCTGCTTTCGGAAGACAGAGCGGACCAAGCATCTGGCAACCCCAGAGCTCCGCTTGTGGACCCGACCCGGACATTGTGGCCCCGACAACAATTCGGGTTCGAGCCGCTGCGCCGTCGCACTGGATCAACGGCCCACGAGCGGGGCGGTCATCGACCTAAAGCCAGTGCAGGTTGGCCGAAACCGCATAGCGCAGGGATCCTAGTCGCGCTCAGACTGCGGCTCCGCATCGGCGTGGACGGAGGGAACCATGAGCACGACAATGCGCATTCGGCTCGGACTACTGGCAGCGCTTACCACCGCAGCGACAATGTCGGGTCTGCCAGCAGCCGCGCAGCCAACCACCGGCACGCCAGGCTCACCCAGCGCCACAACGACGATTGATGGAAAGTATCTTCCGCCGCCACCAGCGAAGTTCGGCGGCGAGATCAACCTTGAGGCCAGCCAGTCGAAACCGTATTGGCCTGCCCGAGTAGTGCCGCCCAAGGGTGCGCCCAACGTGCTCTTGATCATGACAGACGATCAAGGCTATGGAGTTTCGGGGACCTTCGGCGGCGTAATCCCAACTCCTGCAATGGATCGCATTGCGAACGCCGGACTGCGTTACACGCAGTTCCACTCAACTGCTCTCTGCTCGCCGACACGGGCAGCGCTGATTACAGGACGCAACCATCACTCGGTGGGCTTCGGCGTGATCACCGAAATGTCCACTGGATACCCGGGGTATGACTCCGTCATCGGACCGGAGAGTGCCACCATCGGCACGATCCTGAGGGAGAATGGCTACGCGACGGCGTGGATCGGCAAAAACCACAACACTCCCAGCTATCAAATTAGTTTGGCGGGGCCTTTTGACCAATGGCCCAACGGAATGGGGTTCGATCACTTCTATGGTTTCTTGGGCGGCGAGACTGACCAGTGGACGCCGTTTCTCTTCCGCGACCAGACGCAGGTCTTTCCGTGGGTCGGACACCCCGGCTACAACCTCACCACCGACATGGCGGACGACGCGATCAACTATATGAAGGGGCTGAGTAACGCCGCGCCAGACAAGCCGTTCTTCATCTATTACGTGCCCGGGGGATCGCACGCACCGCACCAGCCTACGCCTGAGTGGACCAAAAAGATCAGCGGCATGCACTTGTTCGATCAGGGCTGGGAAAAGTTGCGCGAGACCATTTTCGCCAACCAGAAACGGCTCGGTGTAATTCCAGCGAATACCCAACTCACACCGTGGCCGGATGGCCAGCCCGAGTACGGCGGAGCGAAACTTCAAAAATGGGAGACACTCAGCCCCGACGAGAAGAAGCTTTTCATTCGTCAGGCGGACGTGTTTGCAGCCTACACGGCCTATACCGACCATGAAATCGGCAGGGTCATTCAGGAAGTCGAAGACGAAGGCAAGCTCGACAACACAATCATCATCTATATCAGCGGCGACAACGGCAACAGTGCCGAAGGCTCGATCCTCGGCACCCCGAACGAAATGGCTGCGATCCAAGGCGTCAACATTCCAGTCGCGGAGCAGTTGAAATTCTACGACGTTTGGGGGTCGGACCAGACCACGCCGCACATGGCGGTGGCGTGGACCTGGGCGTTCGATACGCCGTTCAAGTGGACCAAGCAGGTTGCGTCGCACTTCGGCGGTACCCGCCAAGGCATGGCCATCTCATGGCCCGGCCACATCAACGATGTGGGTGGCATCCGCACGCAGTTTCACCACATCATCGACATCGTGCCGACGATCCTCGAAGCCACCGGCATTCAGGCGCCAGTGATGGTCAACGGCGTTGCTCAGAAGCCAATCGAAGGTGTCAGCTTGGGCTACACCTTCGATAAGGCCAACGCGAACGCTCCATCAGCCCGCAGCACGCAATATTTCGAGATGGTCGGCAACCGGGCGATCTACCACGACGGTTGGCTCGCCGCCACCACGCCGCCCGAGCCGCCCTGGGATCTGGGCTTCGGCAAGTATCCCGACGTCGTCAACGGTTATACTTGGGAGCTTTACAAGCTCGCCGACGATTATTCGGAGGCCAACGACCTCGCCGCCAAGATGCCGGACAGGCTGCGCGACATGAAGGAACTCTTCATGGTCGAGGCGGCGAAATACAGCGTGTTCCCTCTCGACAACAGCTTCACGGCTCGCGCAGCCACGCCGCGACCGAGCGCAACCGCGGGTCGGACCGTATTCACCTACTCGGGTGAATCGTCTGGTCTTCCGTACAGCAGCGCCCCCGACATCGCCGGGAAGTCTTACTCCATCACCGCTGAGGTCGATATTCCGCAGGGAGGTGCGGAAGGCATGATCAATACGCTCGGGGGCCGCGGCGGTGGCCATGGCCTCTACCTGCTCAAGGGCAAACCAGTCTTCGTATATAATTTCTTTGACGTGGAACGCTTCCGATGGGAAGGCCCAGCGACGCTCACGCCGGGCAAGCACACCGTCGTGTTTGATTTCAAGTATGACGGTCCCGGTTTCGGCAAGGGCGGCACGGGCGTCCTGTCGGTGGATAGCAAGGAAGTCGCCAGTAGGACGATCCCGCACACCATTCCGTTCGTCGAGACGATCTACGAGACCTTCGATGTCGGTGTAGATACTCGCACGGGCGTGGACGACAACGACTACCAGCCGCCTTTCCGTTTCACCGGCATGATCGATAAGCTAACGGTCAAGCTGGCCCCGTTGAATGCTGCAGAGGAAAAGCTCCACCAGCAAAAGGTCCAAGAAACGATAAACAAGGCACAGTAAATCGCTCCGCCTGTGTTGCGTGGCACTTGGCCTTGAACTCGAAATTGCGACAGTCAAGTAAAAGGCGTCACTTCCGCTTGTGGCTCCTGAGCCGACGTGCAGCGAAAGCCCTTGGCATGTCCGCTATCGAAGACAGAGCGGACCAAGCCTCTGGCAGCCCCAGCCTTCCGCTTCTGACCCAATCGGACATCCCCGAGCGACGGCTAGCAAGCAGCATAGACGACGCTGCCCCAACGGTCTTTCGTTGGCGTGTTGCGATCGGTGCATTGATCTAAATCAAACAACCACGCGTTGAAGGCAGCGTGACGTTGGTGCTAAAACACAATTGCGACATACAGGGCGCTCCAGAGAGGTGTGTCGCAAATGACCGACTGTTGAGGAGCAGTCATGAGTATTCCAAGGAGCATCACGCACGGCATGCTTGCATTGTTCGGTGCCAGTAGCGAGCCCCAAGCAACGGTACACCATCTCGACGGGTACAATCAGATGGACTTGCTCACCGGCAAAGGTCGGTCGAAGCGCCACGAGCTGTTCTACTTCGGCGGTCCGAACCTCGGTGCGGTTCGGATCGATGATATGAAGATCATATTCTTCGACCGACCTTGGGGCTGGCCGGGCGAAAAGACCACCACGGACATGCCCACCCTAGTCAACCTTCGCTGGGACCCGTTCGAGCGCACGCCGCAAATGCGGGGTGAGTCGGCTAACACTGGCGCCCGCGTGGCGCGGGCGCGCTCCCGGCCCCATAGTTCGCATTCTGGTGAGTCCAATCTGACAATGGAGTGATTGCCATGAAGCGTTTGCCATTAGCTATCGGAATTCTCGCAGCTCTCGCTAGTACTGGCGCGTCGGCGCAGTCGGTCAACCTGACCGGCGTCTATACGTGCGTTGACATGTGCCGGGGGCAACTGCCTGCCCATGTCACGCAGAATGGATATGAACTCAATCTCTTGACCGAAGCAGGTGTGCCCGCACGCGCATGGCCGGACTGGTTTTCGCCGACGAGCCGGATCTGGATTGATGCCTTCAACCAAGGTGCGGTCTATTCGCCGGATGGTATGGTCATTCAGTTCGACAATGGGACCATCTGGCATCGCGGCGTGCCGCTGCACCGACCCCGATAGTTTGCTTGATCGTGGCCTTCATCGGCGCATTTTTTTAATTGCGCCACGAGTATGGAGTTGCGGTCCTTTTTATCGTCGCCCTCAGCTTCTTCACGCCGTCGCTGGTGGATCTGGCGCGCGAGGCCCGCATCTCATTGCATGACATCGGCCAGCACAAACGGTAGCTCGGATCGAGCATCGCGAAGGTCAGTCGCCGGATGGCCGCGGTACGGATTGATGGGGGATACTGCACCACGTGAGCAACTGTGATCTCCAGGCACCCGATCTGCAGTTAATGCGCCGCTGCATTGCGCTCGCAAAATCCGGCCGATCGGATGGAGAATACCCGTTTGCCGCCGTTGTCGGCCGATATGGAGAGTTCGTTTGCGAAGCGTCCAACATGGTGCGCCGCACAGGTGACGTGACACGTCATGCCGAGATGGTCGCCTTGTCGGCCGCCCAACAAAGGCTGCGCACCAGGTCGCTCGATGACTGCACGCTCTATTCTACGATCGAACCCTGCGCCATGTGCGCCTATGCCATTCGCGAAAGCAGGATCGGCAGGGTGATTTTCGGCCTGCAATCACCGCTTATGGGGGGCCATTCGCGATGGAACATCCTGAGCGACACGACGCTGTCGTCCGTGATGCCGGAAGTGTTTGCACCGCCACCTTTTGTGCTCGCAGGCTGCATGTGCCAGGAGGTGCGCAAGCTGTTTCGTTCGCAGCATCCGCTTGCCTGGCGCGTGATCGAGGGCCGAAGGATATTCGTCGAGCAGGCCGATGGCACCGAACCGGCTGCGGCCAACCCCGAACCGGCCCCGCGATGGAAGCGCCAATTCGCAAACTGGGCCAGAAGCCAGATCTTCGACCGCCTTTGGCGCGCCTAGCCGAATTGCGAATGATTTCGACGGCGAGTTGCAAACTGCTTGGGTCAAATACTGCCAGCTGCTGGAGCCGGTCTTTTCCAAAGTATCGGCGAGAGCGCAACAAGTGGCGGCCTACTCAGCGTTGCCAAATCGGTCGTAAACGTCAGCTATTGTTGCTGTGGACGGCTCCTCCACCGGCACGAGAGTGCTAAGGATGTGGGCGCCGTCATCGTGCGCGCGAACATGCCGACGCCTGACTGGATCGGCGGGCCGGGCACGACCATGGCCGTGCTCAACCGCAATCCGCTGAGCCGCCACGCAGGCACCGTAGCGAGGCCGCCGGTCGTCTTCCTCTACGAATTGAAGCGTGATCTCAACCTTTACCTGAAGGATTGGGCGACCAACACGGAGATCAAGGCCATCGCAGATATCGTAGCCTTCCACGAGGCAACGCCGCCAGGGCGCTGCGTTTCGGCCTGGACCTTTTCCTCGCTGCCAACATCACCAAAGGCGATCTAAGCGAGCGCGAATACAAGTCAATGCGTACGCCCGCAGCGCTGCGCATTGAAGATGCAAGCCACGCCCATCCAGGTAAGGGAAATAATCCAAATAGTGGTACGAACACCCGCGGGCACGAAGAGACCAGCAATGATCCCAGCTTGCGGTATCCACCACGCCAGCAGGTTGGCGCGCGTGCTGCCGAGCCAGTCGCGTGAGGCCCGAACAGAGTTGTCGGTCATAATGTCCTCACCCCGGACAACAGTTGGCAGCTCCGACGCCGGCACGCTCTGCCTGTATCGGCGGGCACGGCACTGAACCATATGAACAGAATACACAGCAGTCGCCCTGCTTGGGCCGCAGCCGAGCGCCACAGCCGGTGCATTCATAGAAGAACTGGCACGCATCGGTCGGCATGGTTTCCGATTTGGCGGTGGCGCAGTGCGGACAGGTGATGATGGATTCCAGGATCATGGGATTTCCTAAAGCATGTGCCGATGTCTGACGCTCCAGTAGGCTAACCGAAGTTTGTCGATGGCGTCAGCGGCGGCCCCTTCGCCGCGCGGCATACGGTCTACTTGCATCGCTAACCCTTGGGAGCGGACGGAACCCTGCGTTAGTGGTAGCGGTGGTCAATGCATCGAGGCCAGCCTTCGCGTCATCGAACGTTACGGTTGCGGTTTTATCCCTGTAGGAGACGGCGACCTTGGCCACGCCAGGCACTGCTTCAAGGCTTGCTTTCACCGTGTGAGGACATGCAGCGCAATACATGTTCTTAACGGCGAGGGTAACCGTCCTCTCGGCGGAGAACGCAGTCGAAGATCCAGCCAGGCACACGGCGAGCGCAACAGAGTTGAGCAGCAGTTTGTTCATGTGAAACCTTCCGTTCATGAGTTGAGAAGCAACGGCGCGAGCAAATCGAAGCCAATTGCAGCAACGACCAGGACGGTCGCGATCACGAGCATCCCTTTCACCAGCCGGTTTGGCAGGGGCCGGGCGCAAGCCTCGCCTGCAGCGCATGCGCGCTTCGATGCGCGGTGTACGAGCCAATAACCCGCTCCGAGACAAAACAGTGTCGCCGCGAGGAAGTAGGGTTGAAACGGCGCAAGCTGAGTGAAGTTGCCGATCCATGCGCCGCTAATCCCAAGGCTGAATAGAGCTACAGGCATAATGCAGCAGGAGGAGGCGGCGAGCGCACCAAGCAAGCCTCCTGCCGCCGTGATCGCTTGCCCGCGCCCTGAAGCAGCAGTGAAATGTTCCTTGACCGTCATGCCGGCGAGGCTACATCCTGTAGTGACTACAGGATCAAGGGGCCTTTCCATGCAGCAAATCACGGGTCCGCGAGCGGACAGGATGACCATCGGCGAGCTGTCACAGCTTACTGGGGTGAACATTGAAACGATTCGGTATTACGAAAAAATTAAGGTGCTCCCAGTCGCCTTGCGCGCCGAAAATGGGCGTCGTGTATACGGCCCGACGGAAAGACGTATTCTCGCGTTCGTGCGACGCTCGCGCGAGCTCGGGTTCTCGCTCGACGAGGTGCGCGCACTCCTGCGGCTTGGCGGTCCCGACAAGGCTTCCTGCCGTGAAGTTCGGGAGATTGCCGCACGCCACCTTGATGATATCCGGGCCAGGATTGGCGACCTCCGAAAGCTGGAGCGCTTGCTGACGAAAACCGTCGCCCAATGCACCGGCACGACGGCACCCGACTGCCCGGTGCTAGACATTCTCGACGTCCAGGGTTCGAAATGAGCTTTCGTTGTCATGTCTGCCTTTGGGCCCGCAGCGGACGCTGCAGCCGGCTCTGGCCTATGTCGCCTTTGCCCCCCAGGAGACCTTCACCTCTGTAGTTAGCAAAGGTTCGCGGTTGCCGATCAGCCGTTGGGTTGAAGAAGAATGGCAATTGCCTCTCGCAACCTAAAGATCCGTTTGATAAGTCGGAGTCACCTTACCGGATAGGAACGACCCGGACGTTTGCGGGTCCAACCAGGCTCGCCCTGGCAATGGGTTAAATCCCGATCTTCTTTTTTTGGGGCGTTCCGGCGAAATGGCTGCTGGCCAATGACTATGCTCGAAGCAGCTCTTCAGCTTCTTTGATTTCGGGAAGATCTTGCCCCGTGGCGACATCGACGAGGACCGGCGCGAGCACCTCGGATGCCGCCCCCCGCTCGGCCATTTGTGCTGTAAAGGCGCGCAAGTCCAAGTGCGGCGCGCAACTCGAAAGTCTTTGTCTGTTGGCCTTTGGCGATTTCCAGGGCTCTATTGAAGGACTCTTCGGCACGGGAGACGTTGGACGGGTCACGACGCAACATAAGCGTAGCCTGGACACGATGCAGTTCGGCATCGAGCCAATGCTGGCCGGATTGTTCCGTCCAGACGATCTGCTCCCTCAAAATCTCCAACCCAGTCTCGGGTTGCCCTACCTCTGCATTCGCCGCGGCAACCTGCATCCCCCAGAATGGTTCACAAAGGTAGCAGTCATTTTCGTGAAGTAATGTCCAGCCTCGGCGCATTTCCGCGAGGCCATCCGCTCGATCGCCGGCACGCCACTTTGCCAAGCCGTCCAAGTAGGTGCCGGCGGCCACGTACAACGGCATCGCATGCTCGCGGGCGAGGGCAAGCATCGTCTCGGTCTGTTGCAACATGCCCCCGCATAGCCCGTCGAAAACGGCCTTGTGCACGAGCGCATTGGCTTGAGCAAGCGCACGCTTTTCTCCCGGGACGCTCACCGCTTCCGCGGCGAGCCGGCGCGCTCGATCAATCTTCCCAAGCGGCCAAAGCACAAGGGCAAGAAACCGCATGATGACGTAGGGCAGGTCCAGCGTCGACGCCTTGAAGGTCGCGGGAGTCGGATCAGAGCCATAGATCGCGAGTGCCTGTTCAAGATGCACTCGCGCGTTCAGGTAGTCGCCCCCGAACCAGCAGGTGACCCCGCTCGTCCAGTGTGCGACGACCGCGGCCACCGGCGATTCCGGTCGCCGGTCGGCGGCGTTCATGATTGCCTCCGCCAACTCCTGCATCGGCGCGATCTCGCCGTGGGTCAAGCTCGCATTGAACAGGCCCGAATGGATGGGCGCCATTTCAGCCGGGTCACTGATGTCAGCTACGAACTGTCTGGCGCGCGTCCATGCTGCCACCGTTTCAGGGGCGCTGTGCCCAAGGCTGCCTCGCAGCGCACGGCCATAGGCGATTTGAAGATGGAGCCGGTTCATGGTCCGGCCTGGCTCATCAGGCAGCTCATCGGCGATGGCAACCGCCTTGCCGAGATGTGCGATTGCCTCGGAATATGCCGAGCGCTTCAACGCCTGCTGGCCGGCCTTGCGCCACCACTCGAGGGCTACTCCGCTCAGCCCCGCTTGGGTGAAGTGGAATGCCACGACTTCCGGCTCGGTCTCGGCGATGTCCGCAAACCGATCGCGAAGGACATCGCCAATGTGCTTATGCAGCAGTTGCCGGCGGCTCTTGAGTAAGCTCTCGTACGCCGCCTCCTGGACGAGTGCATGCTTGAAGCTATAGCTCGCTTCCGGCGGCGTCCCGTGGCGCAACAGCAGTTCGGCCTCCTCCAACTGCGCCAGCGCGGCGTTCAGTGTCAGATCATCCCGGCCCGCCACACATCGCAGCAGCGTGTATGAGAAGTCGCGGCCAATGGCGGCACCTATCTGGGCTACCTCCTTGACCGGCGCCAGCCGGTCAAGCCGCGCCATAAGCGAGTCCTGCAGCGTGGCGGGAATGGCGAGCGGTGGTAACGGAATATCGAGGCGATAGCGCCCGGCCTCTTCCACGAGCAGTCCGGACTCCAGCACCATCTTGGTCAATTCCTCGATGAAGAGCGGGATACCATCCGTCCTGTTGATGATCTGCGTCATCATTTCGCACGGCAATTGTCGACCGACAGCCACCTGCTCGACGAGTGCACGTGTGTCGTGCCGGTCAAGTCGATCGAGCCGCAGCAGGCTGACATTGGTAAGGCCCGCCCAAGCCGGCTCGAACTCAGGCCGGAATGTCATGAGCACGAGGATTGGCAGTCCCCTGATCCGATCGACCGCGAGGTCGTACAACTCGAGCGAGGTGGCATCAGCCCAATGCATATCCTCGCAGACAATCAGCACAGGTTGCTGCCGTGCCAAGCCCTCAAGCTGGTCAAGGAGGGCGGCGAATGTCTGTCTCCGCTGTTGCGCCGGACTCAAGCCGAGCGGCGGATATCGCTCGTCGGTTGGGATCGACAGAAGCGCGGCAATGAGCGGCGTCGCCGTGGCCACCTGCCGCGTTCCGAGCGCCAGCATTGCCTCAAGCTTGTCGAGCGTTTGCCCGGGCGTGTCCTGTGAAGTGATGCCGGCTGCCCGCTCGAGTTGAGCGATGAAGGGATGAAGCGCACTGTTCGTGTGGTAGGGCGAGCATTGATACCGCACCCGGCAGTACGACCCCAACGCGAGGCTCTCGACCAGCGTAGCCACGAGGCGCGATTTGCCGATTCCGGCCTCGCCGGAAATCAACACCACTTGCCCCTGGCCCTGCCACGCCAACTGCTGGCGCGACAGCACGAATTCGATTTCCGCCTTGCGCCCGACAAAGCCGATCGAGCGCGCCGTGCGCACCGCCTCGAAGCGGCTCTCCGATGCGGTTGCACCTTTGACGGCCCAGACCGCGATAGGTTTGGAAATACCCTTGACCTCGCGGTCGCCGAGACTAAGAAAAGTGAATAGGTCGCCGAGGAGCAGGCGCGTCGAATCGGCAACCACAACCACACCCGGCTCCGCCAGGCTCTGGAGCCGGGCGGCGACATTGGGTGTATCACCGACCAGCGCCTGCTCCTCCGACGCGCCTCCGCTAATGAGGTCGCCAACCACCACAAGCCCGGTCGAGATCGCGATCCGCACTTCGACCCGCTGCTTCACGCGCGTTTCGAGTTTCCCGATTGCGACGATGATATCGAGGCCCGCCCGTACTGCGCGCTCCGCGTCATCCTCGTGTGCGCAGGGGTAGCCGAAATAGGCGAGTATTCCATCTCCGACAAACCTGGCGATCACGCCGTCATAGGCGGCAATGACCCTCGCACAGGCGGCCCGGTAGGCTCCGATTACCTCCCACATGTCCTCGGGGTCGATGCGCGCCGAGAGCGCGGTCGAGCCCACCAGATCGCAAAACATAACGGTGAGGTGGCGTCGCTCGGCGTCGTGCCGACGCGCGGTCTCGGCCATTAATTCGGCTTGATCGAGTTCGGCGACCGCACGCAGCATTTTACGGCGATGGCCGAGCAGTACTCCGAGCCTGTCGAAGTCCTCATCCTTCAGATCAGGAAGGATACCAATATCGATCCCATTCTCGGCAAAACGCTTCGCGTATTGCCCAAGCCCAAGCTTCTCGAGCCAGTCCGCAATCTGCTGCATGGCACCACCCACCGTCTGGTTGGCGGCTAGCCGAACTGATTACCGTGCTCTGACCACGATCAAACCAATAACGATCAGCGCCGCTACGCAAGCGATAGTCACCGGGGTACTGTAGCTCTCACCGACGCGCATCCTCTGTCTTCCAGACCGATCATCCTCAGGTTTGATAGTCCGGTTGGTCCCGAACGAAAGTGAGCTGGCTGACAGAGGGCGAAATTTTTCTGCCGAGGCAGAAAGAAGAACCACCAGCGCACCGCCAGCTCATGTGAGGGCGGAGGAGGGACATGCAGGCCCATCATCTGTTAGTACGTCTGCGCCCATTGGCTAAAGGTTCATGGCTAAGGGCACGTGCGCTGAATGGGCGAGCCTGAAGCGGCCGTGCGGAGGGCGTTGAGGCGATTGACGCAGGCCCGCTCAGAGGGCATCACGGCTTCTCCTCGTCACGTAGATGGCTTGCTAGATGCTATTTCCAGGCCGAGAAAGTCATCCTAACTGACGTTTGCTTTTGCCTTTGTGCCAGCGCCTGGCGCGCTGCGGCCTCCAGATCTGTCGCGCTCGTGAACCAGAGAGTGCGGAGCGATTGGTTGCTACTTTTCGTATTGCCGTGTCCCGCACATGTCATCTGGCCAGCGCATGAGGAGCGACCAGATCGAAAACCGTCGCCATGCGTGACCTGCTAGACTCGCCGTGTAGCGTTGCGAAAGCGGACCTCGCTGGAGGTCCGCGTCGGGTCAAGGCGGGCGGTCGGACTGCCATTTCCGCTGTGCCGCTCAAAGCGGAAGTAAATTCAGGCGTCTGGGGCATGAACTTCAAGCATATGCCCGAACTGGGCTGGACGGGCGGCTATCCGCTTGCATGGTTCGCAATCATCGCCAGCGGTGTGTCTCCGCTGATCTGGTTCGAGCGGCGCGGCTGGTTCGAGTGAAGCAGCGGCGCACCGTTCGTGAGCGATGCGCCGCTGCCCGCTAGTTTACGCCGCTTCCGCGTCGACGTTGGTGATCCAGTTGCGGGCCAGCGTCACGTCGGCCTGCGACAATTGATGGCCTGCCGGCAGGACCTTGTGGTCGACACGCGCTCCCGCTTCCGACAACAGCGCCGCAAGCCGTGTCGAATTGCTTGCCGGCACGATCGGATCGGCCTGCCCGGAGAGGAGCAGAACAGGCTTACCCCCGAGCTCCGCTTGGGGCGGATCCGACAGCGGCACCATGGCGCGTAGCAGGATCGCGCCCGCCAGCACGTCCGGTTTCAGCAACAATAACGCGGCGGCGATGTTGGCGCCGTTGGAGAAGCCGATTGCGACCGGCGCGGCGATGCCATATCGATGCCGCGCATCCGCGACGAAGTCGCCGAGCTCGAGCGCGCGGCGGCGCACATCCTCCTCGTCGAACACGCCTTCGGCAAGGCGGCGGAAGAAGCGCGGCATGCCGTGCTCGAGCACGCGGCCGCGCGGCGAGAGCAGGGCGGAGCCGGGCGAGATCATCCGGCCGAGCCCGAGCAGATCGTTCTCGTCACCGCCCGTGCCGTGCAGCAGCAGCAGTGGAGGGGAGCCCGCGTTGGTCGCGGGCTCGAAACGATGGATGAATGAGCTCTCGGTCATTGCACGCTCTCTTCCAAACTCGGCAGGACACCCTCGATCTGCTTGCGATGCGCTTCGAGGAAGCCCGGCAGCTTCAAGTCACGCCCCAGCGTCGCGACGGGTTCGTCGACGGCGAAACCGGGGATATCGGTCGCAATCTCGAACAGCACGCCGCCGGGCTCGCGGAAGTAGATCGAGCGGAAGTAGTTGCGGTCCCTCTGCTCGGTCGGGTGCAGGCCGTGATTGGAGACGAGCCTCTGCGCCATCTTGCCTTGCTCGGCGTCGTCAGCCGCGCGGAAGGCAATATGGTGCACCGAGCCGCCGCCCTGATGGCCGCGCAAAAAGCCCTTGGCCTCGTAGATGTCAACGACGCTGCCTTCGACATCGCCCGGCGCCTTGAAGCGGATCACCGAGCCTTCGCGTCCCGTCTCCTTGAAGCCGAACACGTCGGTGAGGACGGCAGCCGTCTTCGTCGCGCTGTCGAGCAACAGCGTCACGCCGTGGAAGCCGCGGATCGCGTGCTCGGCCGGCACGTCGCCATTGCTCCAGCCGGGCTCGTTCTCGGCACCTGGCACGCCGACCAGCGCGAGCGCCATCCCGTCCGGGTCGGTGAACGGCAGCACGGATTCACCGAAGCGCTTCTCCAGCGCTTCGTAAGGAATGCCCTTCTCGGTGAAGCGCTGCGTCCAGTAGCCGAGTGAGCGCTGCGGCACGCGGAAGGCGGTCTGATGGGCCTCGCCGACGCCGCGCCGCCCGGCCGGCACGCCGGCCCACGGGAAGAAGGTCAGGATGGTGCCGGGCCGGCCGGTCTCGTCGCCATAGTAGAAGTGATAGGTGCCGGGGTCGTCGAAATTGACCGTCTTCTTGACGAAGCGCAGGCCGAGATCACGGGTGTAAAAGCCGAAATTGCGGATGGGGTCGCCGGCAATCGCGGTGACATGGTGCAGTCCAGACATTGTCGTCCTCCAAAATTCGTGGAGCGGTCTTGCTCTGCCGGGAAATATCGTTCCGCTTTGGATTGGAGACAATCCATGCAAATATGACGGCTATGTCTACGATTTGGAAACAATCGGCGAGGCCGCGCCTTGGATAAAGTCGCCAGCCTCCGGGCCTTCGTGAAGGTGGTCGAAAGCGGCAGCTTTGCCGAGGCCGGCCGCCAGTTGCGGCTGTCGCGTTCGGCAATCAGTAAGTATGTCGCCGACCTCGAGGAGAGCCTCGGAGTCCAGCTGCTGAACCGAACCACGAGGCACGCGAGCCCGACCGAGAACGGCCAGCAATATTTCGAGCGCGCGGCCGTGATCCTCTCCGAGATCGAAGCCGCCGACCAGGCAGTGACGCAAGCCCAGTCGGCGCCGCGCGGACTATTGCGCGTCAACGCGCCGATGTCGTTTGGCACGATGCGGCTCGGACCGGTGCTGGCCGATTTCATGGCGAAGTACCCGGAGCTTCAGCTCCAGCTCGTGCTCAGCGACGACCTGCTCGATCCCGTCCAGGACGGTTTTGACGTGACGCTGCGGATTGCGGAGCTGGAATCCTCCAGCCTGATCGCGCGCAAGATCATGCCGGTGGCGCGCTTGATCTGCGCTTCGCCCGATTATCTGGCGCGCCACGGCACGCCGAAGCATCCGCAGGACCTGCGCGAGCACGCCTCGCTGACCTACGGCTTCCTGCTCACCGGCAATCAGTGGAAGCTTACCGGCGCGGACGGCGATCACTGGATCCAGCCAGCGTGGTCGCTCTGCGTCAACAATGCCGAAGTGCTGCGCGACGTCGCGATCAGGGGCAGGGGACTCGCGCTGCTTCCCCAGTTCATCGCCGCCGACGCTTTGAAGAAAGGCGAGCTGCGCGCCGTGCTCACCGACTATTTTGCGCCGCCGCTCGCGCTCTATGCGGTCTATCCGCCGACGCGGCATTTGTCGGTGAAGGTGCGGCTCTTCATCGACTTTCTCGTCGAGCGGTTTGGGCGTGAGGATGGGGCAGGCGTGCGGCCGGGCTGACACTGGAGGCCTGGACTCATCACGCGGCCAAGCGGCCGATGTCTGCTTGGCCCAACGGCCTGGGTCAGAATCGTCGATCCGTGGAGCATGTGCCTCGAAGCCGCGGGGAGGATCGCCGTGCCAAGCTCTCGGCGGATCATCGCATGCTGCAATGAGTTTGGCAGGTGACGGAACCATCAGCGGATGTTCGTGTTGATTTGCAATAATCTCCACCAGTCTGCACTCGAAAAGCTATGGCGCGATCGCGCGGGAGCGTCCCTGGCGGGGGGGGGGGCAGGTCCGCTGCGGCGTCGGAAGATCAGCCCGCCAGTGATGAGCGACCGCAAGAGGGTGACTTACTTGTTCTCTCCGAAGGGGATCGTCAAGCCTAGTGAACTGACGCTCGGCGGACCGCCGGTGCATGCTTGGCCAAAGGACCCGAAGACCTCGGTGATCCGCAAGGGTTTGCGGCTGAACGAGATCCTGGTCGTAAAGCTGGATCCCGGCGAGCTGGACGAGGAAACACGATCACGCTCCGCTGACGGCATCGTCGCCCATTCGGTGAGTTGCACTCACGCCAGTTGTTCCGTGACCGGCTGGCTGAAGGCTAGTTAGGCGACAAAGAAGTTTTGAAATGCAACACCGAATTCGATCCGCGGGAAAGCGCACAGGTCGTGTTCGGACCTGCGCCCTGACGTTTGGCCGCGCTTCCGACGCAGATCACGGACGGTTCCCTGACGATCACTGGGACCTTTGTAGGAAAGGTAGGTGATCGGCGGACTAAATAGATCAACAAGATCGGATCGGGTTTTTCGCACTGCCAAAGAAACAAAGCGAAGTGAACCAGGGAGGTTGCGCCATGACTATGAAGCAATGGCTCTTACCGAGCTCTGTCGCATTGACATGCCTCGTTTCGACTGCCGCGGTCGCAGGATCGATCGAGAGTTACAGTCCGGTGACCGCAGCCCGGCTGGAAAATCCCGAGCCAGGAAATTGGCTGATGACGCGCGGCAACTACAAGGGATGGAGCTACAGCTCGCTCGATCAGATCAACACCAGCAACGTGAAGTCGCTGGTACCGGTGTGGAGCTTCTCTACTGGTGTGGATTCTGGTCACGAAGCGCCGCCGATCGTGAACAACGGAGTGATGTTCATCTCGACGCCGTACCGCCAGGTGATCGCCCTCGATGCGGCCACGGGCGATCTGCTCTGGCGCTACAATCCCAAGCTTCCCGAGGGGTTCAGCGCCCTGCACAACACCAATCGTGGCGTGGCGCTGTACGGCGACAAGGTCTATCACGCCGGGCTCGATGCCGTACTGGTCGCGCTCGACGCCAAAACCGGCAAGGTCGCCTGGGACGCGAAGGTCGAGGATTGGAAGACCGGCTACTACATGACGGGGGCACCGCTGGTGGTGAAAGGCAAGATTCTGGTCGGCGTGGCGGGCGGCGAGTTCGGCGTGCGCGGTTTCGTCCAGGCATTCGACGCCGAGTCCGGCAAGCCGGTGTGGAAGACCTACACGGTTCCGGCACCGGGCGAGCCGGGAAGCGACACCTGGGAGAAGCCCGACACCTGGAAGACCGGCGGGGCGTCCACTTGGATGACCGGCAACTATGACGCCGACTCCAACACGGTCTATTGGGGGACCGGCAACGCCTCGCCATGGTTCGGCGATCAGCGGCCTGGCGACAACCTGTACACCTCCTCCACACTCGCGCTCGATGGCGATACCGGCAAGATCAAGGGCTATTTCCAGTACCATCAGAACGAGTCGTGGGACTGGGACGAGATGAACGCCCCGTTGCTGGTGGACTTCCAGAAGGACGGCGCCACCACCAAGGGTCTGCTCAAGGTGGCGCGCAACGGCTACCTGTACTGGTTCAAGCGCAATCCGGACGGCGGGATCTCCTACGTCAACGCCAAGGCCTACGTGCCGCAGAACGTCTTCAAGAGCATCGACCCGAAGACCGGGCGGCCTGACGTCGACGTGGCCCACAAGCCGGCCACCGGCAAGGCGGCCCAGTTCTGCCCCGGCCTGTGGGGCGGCAAGGACTGGCCGTTCGAGGCCTATAACCCGAAGACGGGAATTGTCTACATTCCGTCCAACGAGAACCACTGCAACAACCTGGAAGGCAAGGTTGAGGAGCGCGTTCCCGGACAATGGTGGACGGGCGTTGCCATCCCGGATCTGCACTTCTCGGTCGACACTAAGGCGAGCTTCTACGGCGAGCTCCAGGCGTACGACGTCGACAGCGGCAAGCGGGTTTGGCGCAACCTTTATCCGGCCTCGATGATGTGGGGCTCGATACTTACCACCGGCGGCGGCCTGCTCTTCACGGGCGGCACCAACGACCGGGAGTTCCGCGCCTACGATGCCAAGACCGGCGAGCAGCTTTGGCACTTCAAGACCAACTCCGGGATCATGGCGCCGCCTTCGACCTACGAGGTCAACGGCGTGCAATATGTGGCGGTGCAGTCTGGCTGGGGAGTCGACGCGGCCTTCCAGCAGGGGCTGATGAGCGAACTGGTAGGTTGGCAGAAGGACGTGCCGCAGGGCGGCGTCGTCTGGGTCTTCGCCGTCTCCAAGTGAGTCCAACTTTGTTCCGGCCGCCAGCAATGGCGGCCGGTTTCTCGGCCGGCGGAGTTTTCGTTGTCTTTTCAAGCAACCTGGTCGGGCCTCACCTGTTAGGGGATTCTGACGATGCACCATGTTCGAGCAGGATCGATGCTGATCCGCTTCTCTGCCTTTACACTGGTCGCCGCGCTGGCTACCTCTCCGGCCTCGCTTGGGTTCGAACCGGCGCGAGCCGATGAATCGCCCGCCTACGTGGTCGAGGTGACCGACGTGTCCGCCAAGGTCGGCGAGTTGGCCGTGCTGCACGCCACGTTGCGCATTCGCGACGGCTACCGCGTTCTCCAGGGTTACAACAATCGCGTGATCGAGCTCTCGTCGTTTGACGATGGGGTGGCGTTCGAGCGACGCGTGGTGCGAGGCACCATTCAGGAGGGCGGGCTCGACTTCGCAATCGGCGTGCGGGCCACGAAGCCCGGCAGACACCCGATCAACGGCTATTTCAGGGTCGGCTACATCCATGGCCCCGACGAGCTGGCAATGGTTTCGCTGCGCCTGATCGCGAACGTCAATGGCACCGAATAATGGAAGGAGCGGGCCACATGCCGTGCGATGATTGGCCATACTGTCGTTGCTACAAGCGTCGGACGATCCTCGGGCTATTGCTTGCGCAGCTGTTGGCCGGTTCGGCGCGCGCGGAAGAGGGGGAGGCTGCCAAGCCGCCTGCGCCGGACGATCGCTTCGCGTTTCTGACCGGTCCGAAGAAGGGACAGGCGGTGCGGGCCGAGGACCTTGCGCTCGGCGGCCCGCAGGTGCAGGCCTATCCGATGGCTCCGGACGGCACGGTGCGCAGTGATAACCGCCTCAATCTGGTGATCCTCGCGAGGTTCGACCCCGCCGCACTGACCGATGAAACGCGGGCGCGCGCCGCAGACGGCGTCGTTGCCTATTCGGCGATCTGCACGCACCAGGGCTGCCCGGTGAACATGTGGTCGAAGGAGCGCAACGCGTTCGTCTGCTCCTGCCACGCCTCCATCTTCGATCCCAGAAACGCCGCCGAGGTGATCGATGGGCCGGCTCCGCGTCCGCTTGCGGCGCTCGGGCTGAAGCTCAAGGACGGCGTCGTGACGGTCGCTTCGACCTTTTCGGGTCACGTCGGCGTCACGCAGAACTGATGCGCGCCTCACATTGCGAACAGGTTCATCTCGGATGTGCTTGCCTTTCGGCGAGAATTCCCGATTGAAGGTCGACGGGATCCCTCGACCGGAAAGAAAGTCTGACCGCATCTTGCCGAAGTCTCAGCTGTTCGGTCGGTGACGGTGACCGCTAGTGAATTGGTCCTTGCCGGCGCCGCATGTTCCGCGCCTTCGATGCCAAGAGCGACAAGCTGCTCTGAGTGAAGAAGACCAACTCCGGCATAATGGGAATGCCGGTCGCCTATGAAGTGGATGGCACGGAGTATATCGCGGTCCAGTCGGGCAGGGATGTTGACGCGCAACGTATCCGGGATGCGCTGACCACCAACAACAACATCGGTCTGGAGAATAACGTTCCCCAGGGCGGCGTTGTCTGGTTTTCGCGCTCAAGAAATAGCGCCGGAAAAAAGGTGCCGGCAAGAAAAAGCGGCGGACCGCGAGGTCCGCCGCTTTTTCTTGGGTTATTCCATCCTCACGCCTCGAGTTGCTTGCCGATTGGCAGCGCCCGGATGCGCTTGCCAGTGGCCGCGAAGATGGCATTGATCAACGCCGGCGCGAAGGGCGGCACGCCCGGCTCGCCAACGCCGCTCGGCGGCGTATCGGGGCTGGGAGGCACGATGTGGACGTTGGTTACAAGCGGGGCCTCGTCAATGCGGGCCACAGGGAAACTGTCAAAATTGCCCTGTTGCACCTTGCCGTCCTTGAAGGTGATCTCGCCATGCTTGGCGAGGCTCAGGCCCATGATGGCAGCGCCCTCGATCTGAGCCTGGATGCGCTCCGGGTTGATGTATGTTCCGCAATCGATGGCTGTGTCGACCCGGGGCACCGTCAGCTTGCCCTTGTCGTCAACAGACACCTCGACCATCGTCGCGATATAGCTGACGAAGCTCCGGTGTACGGCAATGCCGAGCCCGTGTCCTTTGGGCACGGACCGTCCCCAGCCGCCTTTGTCCGCGACGAGTTCGACCACGCGCCGCAGCCGAGCCGTGTCGATGGGATAGCTGTCGTAGGGCTCGCCGTAGTTCCAGAGGTCCTTCACGGAAGAGAGATTGACGAGCCGTGGAGAGCCGATGAGCTCCAGCAGCATGTCCTTCTGGTCGCGATTGGTGGCGTGCGCAAGCTCGCCGACCATAGACTGCACGGCAAAGGCGTGCGGGATATTCGACACCGAACGGAACCAGCCGATGCGGGTATGCGCCGCTGCTTCCGGGTTCTCGCACTGGATGTTGGCGATCTCGAACGGCATGTCGACAAATCCCATGCCGAGCTCGAAGGGGGCCTCATGCACCGTATCGGCCGCAAAGGTCGAGGCGATGCTCGGCGCGACGCTGCGGTGCCGCCACGCGATCACCTTGCCGTTCTTGTCAAGGCCAGCTTCAATGCGTTCCGCGGACACCGTGTGCAGGAAGCCGTTACGGACGTCGTCTTCCCGCGTCCACTGCACCTTCACCGGCGCGCCCAGCTCTTTTGAAAGCAGGGCCGCTTCGAGCGCGTAATCGCACTTCGACTTGCGCCCAAATCCGCCGCCGAGCAGCGTGACGTTGATGATCACGTTCTCTTCGGGAATGCCGAGCGTTTTCGCGACGTCTTCGCGCGTTCCTCCCGGGCTCTGCAAGGGCGCCCAGATCTCCGCCTTGTCACCCTTGACGTCTGCGACCGCGGTGGGCGGCTCCATGGTGACATGGGCAAGATGCGGCAGGTAGTACTCACCCACGATCACCTTGTCGGCACCCTTTAAGGCGGCGTCGACGTCGCCTTCCTTGCGCACAATCAGCCCCGGTTTGCGCGCGGCTTCCTCGAGCTGGGCCCGGTAGGCAACCGACTCGTATTTGCCGTTGGGTCCGTCGTCCCAGACGATCTTCAGCGCGTCGCGCCCCTTGACGGCGGCACCGGTGTTGCGCGCGATCACCGCCACCCCGCCGAGTGGCTGGAACTTGGAGGGCCACGGCCATCCTTTGACCTCCATGACCTTTTCGACGCCGGAAACCTTCGTGGCCTCGGTCCCGTCGAAAGACACGAGTTTGCCACCGGTTACCGGCGGCCGTGCTATCACGGCATACTTCATGCCCGGCAGGCGGACGTCGGCGCCATACTGCGCTTTGCCGACCGTGATGTCGCGGAGGTCTACGATGCGGATCTCGCCCTTGCCGAGGTAGCGGAAATCCTTTGGGTCCTTGAGTTTCAGACTTTCGACGCTCGGCACCGACTGCTTCGCTGCATCGGCAGCCAGGTCGCCAAATCCGATGCGGCGTCCGCTCGCATCGTGGACCACCTCGTGATTGATGGCCTTCACTTCGGTGGCCGGCACGCCCCAGCGTTTCGCCGCGGCGGCTTCCAGCATCGTGCGCGCCGAAGCGCCGATCTGGCGCATCGGCATCAGATAGTGCCGCGTGCTGCGTGATCCGTCAGTGTCCTGGTTGCCATATTTGACTTCGTCGCCATGCGCCTGCTGGACGCGGACGCGTGACCAGTCGGCTCCCATTTCTTCGGCGACGACAAGGGGCAGGCTGGTTCGCACCCCCCGTTCCCATCTCGGAGCGGTGCGCGACGATCGTAACTATTCCGTCCGGTGCGATCGCCACGAAGACACGCGGGTCGACCACGGTACCGTGCGGCATCTTGTCCGCGCCGGTCTTGTACTCCGCGAAAGCAGGGCGTGACATCACGGGAGCGGCCAGTACGAAGCCACCGGCGATGCCAAGACCCTTCAGGATGCTGCGACGCGAAACGTTCTCGACTTTGACTTTCTCGACCTTGATATGTCGCTCAAAGCCACGGAGTTTGTTGGGATTGGTCAGGATATTCATGGTCACACTCCCGTCGATGCGAGATGGACAGCGTTTTCGATGCGCTGGTAAGTACCGCAGCGGCAGATATTGCCCGCCATCGCTTCACGTATCTGGTCGCGGGACGGTTTTGGATTTTGGATCAGCAGCGCTGCCGCCTGCATGATCTGACCGGCCTGGCAATAGCCGCATTGCGGAACGTTGAGGTCGCGCCAGGCCTTCTGAACCGGATGATCGCCCGTCGGATGGAGGCCTTCGATCGTCGTGACCTCGCGGCCGACCGCGTCGGAAACCGAGGTGATGCAGGCGCGTACGGCCTCCTTGTCGACTAGGACGGTGCAAGCGCCGCAGAGGGCCTGACCGCAGCCAAACTTGGTGCCGGTCAATCCCACCTCATCCCGGATAAACCAGAGTAGCGGGAGATCCGGGTCACCGTCCCAGCTCTGTTCCTGGCCATTAATCTTCAATTTGATCATGATCGTCCCTCGCTCTTCTTAAGCTACTGATGTCCAGTTCGGTGCAAGCCGGAACATGCTTCCATTCGCCCGCATCGACCGCTCGACTTCCCGCACGATTGAATCGTGTCAGGAAGACTGACTGGCCTCAGTGCACGACCTGTTCGGTAGTCTGTTCTTGCGCGCGCCTCCTGCCCCTATTTAGTTCTTGGTTGTCGTGCAGGCGGACCTTCGTCGCGCAGGCCGTGACGTTATCAGAAATTGACGTGGAGCCGACCTCACAGACAGTTGTTTTTGCTTTTTTTTCGTTTGTCGAAAGCGGGTGACGTTGCCAGAGCTCTTCACCTTTCCAAACAAACAAGGGTCTGAGAGACTGCGGCAGCGCTCGAGAGACTGCAGCGTCGACATGATCTCTGGTGGCGGTGCGACGCGCATGACCGGTTTGGGGTCACAAGCGGAAACTGCGGTCGGATCAGAAGGTCCGCTGAGGGCCCAAATGCGGACTCGGAACCTAGTGTTAGTCTCTCTAGCCGACCGAACTCTGCCCGGCAGGCTGCAGCACATCGTACAGCGCGCTCATCGAGGCCTCTCGAAGCGCGGCGAGTTCGCGGGCGGCACCCTGGCACTCGGGCGGGGACATCGTGGCTGCCGCCAGCTCGACCTCGCGGCAGTGCTCGAACAGGCGGACGAGGCCGAGCGCGCTGGCCGCGCTGCCGAGCTGATGCGCGGATCGCGCGAGCTGCTTGTGATCGCCAGCCGCCGCAGCCTTGGTGATGTCTTGGACCAGTTGTTCGCTCGTCTCTCCCAGCAAGCTGTGGAGCTTTTCGATCTGCGCGGCGCCCAACAGCTCCCTCTGGTCGTCGAGGAAGTGCCGGTCGATCAATGCACCTGCGGCAAGTTGCACTGCTGCCGGTTCGTCCTTCGGATCGTCCTCGATCGCTTCGCGAAGCGCGTTGATCAGGATCGGCTTGCCGACGACCTTTTCGATCCCTGCGCCTGCGAGCCGCTCGCGGGCGCTGCGCGACACGTCGGCAGTCACGGCGATGATGCGCGGCATCGTTGCCAGACCGAGCCTACGAATTCGCGACGCCGCCTCCACGCCATCCATGTCGGGCATGTGCAGATCCATCAGGATGACGTCGAATGATTGATCGCGGGCGCGCTCGACGGCGGATGCACCGTTCCGCGCAATCGTCGGGCGGTGGCCGAGCCGGTTCAGGATCGCTTCGCCGACCTCGCAATTGACGGGATCATCGTCAACCATCAGCACGCGAAGCTGCCGCGATGGCGGCTGGACCGCGCCTTGCGCGATGCCGCTCGCGGCAAGGCCGAGCGGCACTTCCAGCGTGAACGAGCTGCCCGCGCCCGGCGTGCTCTCCATGGTCAGCTCGCCGCGCATCAGGCGTGTGAGGCGCCGCCCGATCGCCAGCCCAAGCCCGGTGCCGCCGAAACGCCGTGCGATGCTGTCGTCCGCCTGCACGAAATCCTCGAAGATCCGCTCGTGCATGTCGGGCGCGATGCCTATACCGGTGTCGCGAACGGTGACGCGCAGCCAGACATGATTGTCGTGCCGCTCGGCGGCCGCGTTCAAGCTGATCCCGCCATGCGGGGTGAACTTGATCGCGTTGCCGATCAGGTTGAGCAGGATGCGATTGAGGCGCACCGGATCGCCGTGAACGGAGGTGTTGACCGTCGCATCGCAGGCAAGATCGAAGATCAGCCCCTTGCCGAAGGCCTGCGGGCGCATCAGGTCTGCGGCCGTCTCGATCAGCTGGTCGAGGCGGAAGTCGCGCGTCTCCAGCGTTTCGGCGCTGGCCTCCAGGCGGGCATACTCCAGGACGGCGTCGACCAGCGCGATCAGCGTCTCGCCCGAGGCGGCTGCGGTGGCGAGGTGGCGGCGCTGCGCTTCGCCGAGGCTGCCATCGTCCAGCAGTTGCAGCACGCCCATGACGCCGTTCAGCGGCGTACGCAGCTCGTGGCTGACGACGGCGAGGAAGCGCGATTTGGTCTCATTGGCCTGCACGGCAACGCTGCGCGCGCGTTCGGCTGCATCATGCTCGGCAAGGGCGTGATCGCGTGCCTTCTCGAGCTCGGAGGTCCGCTCGATGACCTTGCGCTCGAGCGTCGCGTAGGATTCGCGCAAGTGAGCGGCCATCCGGTTGAACTGGTCGCCAAGCGCCTCCAGCTCGTCACCGGTCTTGATCGCGAGCCGCAGGCCGAGATCGCCGCTCCCGATCCGCCGCGCGCCTTGCGTCAGGATCTGGATCGGCACGGTCATGCGCCGGCTGAGCAGCAGGGAGACCAGGACCGCCAGGGCGAGCAGGATGACCAGCAGAAACGTCGACCGTCCGATCGATGCGTAGATCGGCGCGTAGGCCTCGCTGAGGGGAAGCTCGACGAACACCAGCCAGCCGAGCGAGGGGACCGTCTCGTAGGTCGACAGCACGCGCTGGCCCGACAAATCCTCCTTCACGAGGCCCCCGGCCGGCGGCGCTCCGCCGTCGAGTGCGGCGCGGACGTCCGGATGCCCGGAGAGATCGCTGCGGCGAAGTGCCGGCCACAAATCCGGATGCGCGATCAGCACTCCCATGCGATCGACGACGTAGGCCTTGCCGGTATTGCCGACCTTGATGCCGGCGACGAGGTCCCAGATGAAGCGGAGATTGACCTCGGCGACGATGACATTGGGATCGCGTCCGGCGCCGCGCGCGGCGATCGTCATGAATGGTTCGGTGTCACCGAAGAAGTAGACCGGCCCGTAATACGTTCGGCTCTCGTTCGCGCCGCGAAAAGCCGCCGTAGCGGAGAGATCGGCCTTGCTGCCGATCCTGTCCGCGACACGGCGTGACACGCGCACCAGCTCCCGGCCCTGCGAGTCGAGCTCGGCAATCTCCGCGATCGCAGGCGAGAGGCGCAGGAGGCGGATGGCGTTCAGGCGCTCGTCTTCGTTCGTCGACAATTCCGGAGGCAGATGCGAGAGCCATCTGATCTGGTTTTCGATCTGGCCGATGAACTGGCCGATCTGGACGGCCGCGGACGCGGCCTGCTCGCGCTGGGTCGCGGCGAGAAGCTGCTTCTGCTCCCGGTAGGAGAACCAGACGTCGAAGGCGGTGCTGATGGCGAGCGCGGCGAAGGCAAGCGCGACGATCGAGTAGAGATATTTGCGGAACAGCCGGCCGGCCGGCGCCCGCAAATGTCCCTGGTCGATCGCCTCGTTCACTCGCGGATCTGGTCAGCGCGCGCGAGCAGGGTGAAAGGAAGCTTCAACCCGAGCGCCTGGGCAACCGTGCGGTTGACCAGGAGATCGTATTTCCGGGGCGATTGCACCGGCAGATCGCCGGCCTTGGTGCCGCGCAGGATCAGGTCGACATAATCGGCCGAGCGGACTTCGAGCGTCGGTCCGTAGCTCATCAGCCCGCCCGCATCCATGAAATAATGAAACGGGTAGATCATCGGAACGCGATATTTGGCTGCCGCCGCGACGACCGCCTGGCGGTTGATCACGAGGAAGCTGTCGACCAGCGCGATCATCGTGGCCTTTGGCGGTTCGGAAAAACGCCTGATCGCCTCGTCGATCTCCGCTGGAGCGTCGACGGGAGCGGGGACCACGGACACTCCTGATACGGTCGCCTCCTGCTCGATGGAATCGAGGAAGAAGCGCCCGGCGCGGGGCGTTGTGTCCGGATTGAACAGGATACCGACGCGCGAAAGATCCGGCACAGCCTCACGGATGAGCTGAAGCCATTTGCCGCCCATCTCGGCGGTGCTGTTGGTGAAGCCGGTGGCATTGCCGCCGGGATGCGCGAGGCTTTCGACGAAGCCATTGCCGACAGGATCATTTGCGGTGGCGAAGACGATCGGGATCGTCTTGGTGGCCGCCATGACGGCCGCGGTTTCGACCGTCGATCCCGTCAGGATGACGTCCGGCTTGAGGTCGATCAGCTCCTTGACTGCCGCCTTCAGCTTGTCCGGTCCGCCGAAGCTCGAACGGAGCTCGAAACGGATGTTGACGCCCTCGACCCAACCTCGCTGCTTCAAGCCTCCGATGAGCCCGCCCAGGCGCGAGGTCTTGGCCTCAGTCAAGTTTCGTCGGGTGAGTTCGTCGTCGAGCGGCAATGCGGTCAGCGAAACGACGATCCGGATGCGATCCGACATTGCGCCAAGCGCAAGCCAGCCTGCGGCAGTTGCACCCGCGAGGCGAAGGAAATCGCGGCGGGCAACCGCCGGCACAGTGTGGGCAGAAGCGGGCCGCTCGATCATGAAATGTTTCGCAAAACTAACCCCAAGCGTGTGAATAACGCGAAAGTCTGACGACCACAATTGATGAAAAAATGCGCTTGTGAATGTTCATTCGCAGCTTAGCGCCGCAGCGTGAACTCGTCCGCGCCGCGCCGGTGTTCCCATTTCGCCTGCTCGAGCTCGGGCTTGTCGCATTCGGACTCGGGATAGCCGATGCAGAGATAGGCGATGAATTTCCAGGAGTTCGGCACGTCGAGAATAGTGTGCATGCGCGCGGGGGTCAGGATCGACACCCAGCCGAGCCCGATGCCCTCGGCGCGCGCGGCGAGCCACATCGCGGTGATCGCGGCGACCACGGAATATTCCGTGGTCTCCGGCATGGTCGCGCGGCCGAGGCCGTGACCGATATCGCTCGCCTTGTCTGCAAAGACGGCGAGGTGGCCGGGGGCCTGTTCGAGGCCCGAGAGTTTTAGCGCGGAATAGCGAGCGGCGCGCTCGCCGGCATAGGCATTCAGCGCGTCGGCGTTGCACGCCCTGAAGTCGTCGACCACGGCGCACCGGCGGACAGCGTCTTCGACGATGACGAAGCGCCAGGGTTGGCTCAGGCCGACCGAGGGCGAGAGACACGCGGTTTCGATCAGGCGATCGATCGTGCCGTCCGGCAGCGGGTCGGTTCGAAAACGGCGCACGTCGCGGCGCCACACGAACAGCTCGCGCAAGTGCCGGCGAAAGGTGTCGTCGAACTCGGCCATGGGGTCATCCTCCCATCTGGAAGGCCGCGGCAACGAGCAGGATGAGGATCTCGCCGGTCTGCTCGAACGCACCGAGGATGTCGCCAGTCTGTCCGCCGATCTGGCGGATGGCAAGCCGCGCCACAATCAAACCGGCGAGTGACAGCAGGATCAGGCCGACCAGCGCCTTGCCCGGCCCGAGCGCGAGGGCCAGGGTGAGAGTTCCAATAGCGAAGGCGATGGCGACGCTGCGGCCTGGCGGCGATCCGGCGCTTGCCGATAGACCGTCAGGCCGCGCCGGTGGCACCAGGGACATGAAGGCCGGCACGCCTGCGCGCGCCGCGGCATGCGCAGCGCACAGCGCGAGCGTTACTGCCCACGGATTGGCGATCGCCGCGAGCGCGCTCCAGCGCAGGCCGAGCGACAGGAGCAGCGCGCAGCCGCCATAGGTCCCGATCCGGCTGTCGCGCATGATCTCGAGCTTACGTTCGCGCGTCCGGCCGCCACCGAGTCCGTCAGCGGTATCGGCAAGGCCGTCTTCGTGCAGCGCGCCAGTGATGAAGATGGTCGTGCCCAGCGCGAGTAGGGCGGCCGTTGTCGGCGCCAATCCCAGCTTGCTCGCGACCGCATAGGCCGCGGCGCCTGCGAGGCCCACCAGCAGTCCCGCGACCGGCAGCGCCCAGGTCGCGCGCGCGACGGCGCCGTCAGCCGCGGGCTTCGACGACGCCACCGGCACGATCGTGACGAAGGACGCCGCCATCCTGAGATCGGCGATGATGTCTTTCAGCGGCTCTGCGCGCGGCATCATTTCAGCTTCATCGGCAGGCCCGCGACGACGAACTCGACCTCGTCGGCGACCGCCGCGATGATCTGATTCATGATCCCGGCGGCGTCGCGAAAGCTGCGCGCCAGCGCGTTGTCGGGCACGATGCCGAGGCCGACTTCGTTGGTGACGAAGACGACGGGGCTCTTCTGGCCGCCCAGGAAGGCGGCGAGTTTCATAACCTCGTGTTCCCAGTCGCGCTCCGCATGCATCATGTTGGAGAGCCACAAGGTCAGGCAGTCCACGAGCCTCGGGCCGCCGCCGTCGGTTGCGATCAGCTCCTGCAGAAGATCAAGTGGCACCTCCCGCTCGATCCAGTCGACGGCCTTGCGCTTGGCACGATGCTTTGCGATGCGCGCTTCCATCTCGGCATCGAGCGCCTCGGCCGTCGCGATGTAGACGGGCTGGCCCGGAAAGCTGCGCGCGCGCGCTTCCGCCCGGGCGCTCTTGCCCGATCGCGCTCCGCCCGTGATCAAGATGACCGCCATGAAATCCTCCCGTCGGCCAGCACTAATCACCAAACGCGGCCAAAGACAAAGCCGAAATCCGCCAAGGAGGGGCTTGCGCTCGGTCGCCGTCTTGCGCAACAGGGGCGGGGTGAGACGGGAGACGCGTGTGGGGTTTGCGGGCGCGATGGTGGTGGCGATGGCGGTGGATGCCCTGTTGGGCTGGCCGTCGGGGCTGTTCGCGCGGATCGGCCATCCCGTGACTTGGCTGGGCCGGCTGATCACCGTCATCGATGCCGCCTGGAATCGCGCGTCCGATCCGCCGGCACTTCGCCGCGCTGCTGGCGTCGCCGGCGCGCTCCTGGTGATCGCACTCTCCGTCGCGCTCGGCTGGGTGCTTCAATCCTTGCTTCCCTCGGGCTGGATCCAGATCGTGCTGGTGGGTGTCCTGGCCTGGCCGCTGGTCGCACTGCGCTCGCTGCACGATCATGTCGCCGCCGTCGCAAATCCTTTGCTGGGTGGCGACATCGCCGGTGCACGCGACGCGGTCTCGCGCATCGTCGGCCGTGATCCCAAGGCGCTCGATGAAGCCGGGATCGCGCGCGCTGCAATCGAGAGTCTCGCCGAGAACGCGTCCGACGGCATCGTGGCGCCCGTATTCTGGGGTGCGCTGTTCGGCTTGCCGGGCATTGTCGGCTACAAGGCGATCAACACGCTGGATTCCATGATCGGACATCGCAGCGAACGTCACGAAGCTTTCGGCTGGGCCGCAGCGCGGATCGACGACGTCGCCAATTTCATTCCGGCGCGTCTGACCGGCTTTCTCTTCGTGCTGCTTGCGCCGCGGCGATCCGAGGCGCTGTCGTGCATGACGCGGGATTCGCGCCGTCACCGTTCCCCCAACGCTGGCTGGCCGGAAGCGGCGATGGCCGGTGCGCTCGGCGTGCGGCTCAGCGGCCCCCGCATCTATCATGGCAGCATCACCAACGAGCCCTGGCTCAATGAAGGTGCGCGCGATCCGCTCGCCGCCGACATCAGCGAGGGACTGGCGGTCTACCGTCGCGCCATGTTGCTGCTCGCCGGAATCCTTGCGATCCTCGCCTTCGCGTGAAAGAACAGGACATGCGCGAGCACGGTGGAAATCTCGATCTGGCCCAGCAGCGTTTCGGTGGACGCGCGGAGGACTGGATCGATCTGTCGACCGGGATCAACCGGCTGCCTTATCCCGTGGGCGAGATCGGCGCGCATCATTGGCAGGCGTTGCCGTCGCGATCCGAGATCGACGCCCTGCACCAGGCGGCCCGGCACGCCTATCGGACGAGCGAACCGATCGTTGCGATGGGCGGCGCGCAAGCCGCCATTCAACTGTTGCCGCAACTCGCGCCACCCGGACGGGCCCGCATCCTCGCGCCGACCTACAACGAATATGCTCCCGTTCTCTCGGCCGCGGGATGGGAGGTCGAGGAGGTGAGAGAGCTCGATGCGTTGGTGGGGGCGAACCTCGCCATCGTCGTCAATCCAAACAATCCCGACGGCCGCCGTTATGCCCCGAACGATTTGCTCGAGCTGTTGCCGCTTGTCGGTCGCCTCGTCATCGACGAGAGTTTTGTTGATGCCGTTCCCGAGCTCTCGCTCGCCTCGGAAGCGGAGCAGCCTGGGCTGCTGATCCTGCGCTCGTTCGGAAAATTTTATGGTCTTGCCGGCCTGCGGCTTGGGTTCGTGATCGGCAACTCGGCCGACATCGCCAAGCTCGCGGCGGCGTCAGGTCCGTGGCCGGTGTCGGGCGCGGCGATCGCGATCGGCTGCCGCGCATTGCGCGATGACGCTTGGGCCAAGGCTACGTCAGCGCGCCTCGTGCGGGACTGTGCTCGCCTCGACGACATGGTGCAGTCGCAAGGCTGGCGGCTCGTCGGCGGCACGCCGCTGTTTCGTCTCTACGAAACGCCGGACGCGCTTGCTGCGCAGGAGGAGCTAGCGCGCGGCCAGATATGGTCGCGTGTGTTCGCGAAGGAGCCGACGTGGTTGCGGCTGGGGCTTCCGGGCAGCGAATCCGAATGGACGCGTCTCGCCGAGGTGCTAACGCGCTAGCGCGAGCAGGCCTTCGACGTCGAGATGCTTTTCGATGTGATCGGCGAGCGCATCTAGCGCGCCTTCGACCCTCGCCTGATAGGGCTCGTCGCCTGCGGGGATGTCGAGCTTTGCCAAAAAGGCCTTGCGGAAATCATCCGATGTGAACAAGCCGTGCAAATAGCTGCCTTGCACACGGCCATCGATCGAGATCGCGCCTTCCGGCTCGCCGTTCAGTCTCGCAAACGGGCGGGCGCGGTCCGGTCCGTCGGTGCGGCCAATGTGGATTTCGTAGGCCTCGATCGGCTGATCCGTGGCGGCATGCACGGCCGCAACACGCGTCAGCGTTTTCTGCGGGCTCATCATCGTCGCCACATCCAGAAGGCCGAGGCCCGGCGTGTCGCCCGCAGGACCTTCGATCCCGTCGGGGTCGGCGACGCTGCGCCCCAGCATCTGATAGCCGCCGCAGAGGCCGAGCACATGACCGCCTCTGCGGTGATGCGCCAGCAGATCGATGTCCCAGCCCTGCGCGCGCAGGAAGGCGAGATCGCCGCGCGTGGATTTGGAGCCGGGGATGATGACGAGGCTGACGTCGCCGGGGATAGCTTCGCCGGGACGCACCATCACGAGATCGACCCCCGTCTCGAGCTTCAGCGGATCGAGATCGTCGAAATTGGCGATCCGCGACAGCGCAAGGCATGCGATCTTGCATTGACCCGGCTTCCGCGCATCGCGCAGGCCCAGCGCATCCTCGGCGGGCAACTCGCCCGCGCGCGCAAACCAGGGTAGCACGCCAAAGCCGCGCCAGGCAGTTTTCGCTTCGATCAGCCTGTAGCCATCGTCGAACAACGTGGGATCGCCGCGGAACTTGTTGATGACAAAGCCCCGGATCATCGCGGCATCGTCTGGGTCGATTACCGTCTTGATACCGACGAGCTGGGCAATGACGCCGCCGCGGTCGATGTCGCCGACGATCACGACGGGGACGTCGGCCTTGCGCGCAAAGCCCATATTGGCGATGTCGGCCTTGCGTAAGTTCACCTCAGCCGGACTGCCGGCGCCTTCGACCAGCACGAGATCGGAGCGCGCCTTCAGCCGCTCAAAACTTTCCAGCACCGCGCCCATCAGCGAAGGCTTCATTGCCGCGTATTCGCGCGCACGCGTGGTCGCGATGCGCTTTCCCTGGACGATTACCTGTGCGCCGACATCGGTCTCGGGCTTCAGGAGCACCGGGTTCATGTCGGTGTGCGGCTCGACGCCGGCGGCGAGCGCCTGGAGCGCCTGGGCGCGGCCGATCTCGCCGCCGTCGACGGTGACGGCCGCGTTGTTCGACATGTTCTGCGGCTTGAAGGGGAGCACGCGCAGGCCGCGCCGCCTAAAGGCGCGCGCGAGACCGGCGACGATGAGCGACTTGCCCACGTCCGAGCCGGCCCCCTGGATCATCAAAGCGCGCGCCATCGAAGGGTGTCTTTTAGAACTCGACGCCGGCTTGCGCCTTGATGCCGGAGCGGAAGGGGTGCTTGACCAGTGTCATCTCGGTGACGAGATCGGCAAGCTCGATCAGCTCGTCCTTGGCGTTGCGCCCGGTGAGGACGACATGCGTCATCGGCGGCTTCTGCGTCTTGAGGAAGTCGACGACCTCCGCGATGTCGAGATAGTCGTAGCGCAGCGCGATGTTGATCTCGTCGAGCACGACCATGCGCAAGTTGGAATCTGATATCAGCTCCTTGGCCTTCTCCCAGCCGGCGCGCGCGGCGGCGATGTCGCGGGCGCGGTCCTGCGTCTCCCAGGTAAAACCTTCGCCCATCGCATGGAACTGGCAGAGATCGCCGAAATGGCCGGTGAGCAGACGCCGCTCGCCGGTGTCCCAGGCGCCCTTGATGAACTGCACGACTGCGCAGGGGAAGCCATGGGCGACACAGCGAACGATCATGCCGAAGGCCGAGGAGGACTTGCCCTTGCCGGCGCCGGTGTGGACGATGATGAGGCCCTTTCCGCCGCTCTTGGTCGCCATGATCTTGTCGCGGGCGACCTTGATTTTCGCCATTTTCGCGTTGTGCCGGGCGTCGGTTTCCTCGGCCGTTTGGGTATCCGGTTCAGGCGTCATCAGACGGGTCCTTCGGCTTGACAAGTGGCGGCGGGGGGCAAATGGTGGCCCGGCGCTGGTTCCTGTCCTATGACAGGCGAAGAGGGAATGCGATAGGGTTCGAATCGCCAAGATTTGGATCCAAAATGCAGCCGCCCCCGCGACCGTGACCGGAGAGATACCCGAAACCACTGATCCCTGCGGGGATCGGGAAGGCGGGGATCGAAGGGCAAAGCCCTGCTCCGCAAGCCGGGAGACCTGCCTGCGCGGACGATTTTGGACCGGCGGACGGGGTGTTCCGCGACGGGGAAACGGGCCTCTCAAACCAGGGTCCGTGTGCCTCATCGCCTCCCGCTCTTTATCCTGGAAGAGGCGATGACCGTCACACTTCACGTCTGCATCACCTGCCGTGCCGGTGAGACGCCTAGCGAGGGCGAGGCGACGCCCGGCAAGCGCCTGCATGGTGCGATCCTCGATGCCGGCGTGCCCGACGGCGTCAATGTGGTTCCCGTTGAATGCCTCTCGGCATGCAGCCAGGGCTGCTCGGTCGCGCTCAGCGCGCCCGGCCGCTGGTCCTATGTCTACGGCCGCCTGTCGGATGCGAATGCGCCTGACGTGGTCGCCGGTGCAGCCGCCTATGCGGCCGCGCCCGACGGCATCGTGCCCTGGCGCAGTCGCCCTGAAATATTTCGCAAGCAGTCGCTTGCCCGCATTCCCCCCATTGCCGTCGTGCCGGAGGCCGCTGAATGAACTCGCTCGCAAAAGTCCCGGTCACGGTGGTCACGGGTTTTCTCGGGTCCGGCAAGACGACGCTGATCCAGCACCTGCTCGCCAATGCCAACGGCAAGAAGCTCGCGGTGCTCGTCAACGAGTTTGGCAGCGAGGGCGTTGATGGCGAGATCCTGAAGTCCTGCGCCGATGCGAATTGCCCTGAGGAGAACATCGTCGAGCTCGCCAATGGCTGCATCTGCTGCACCGTCGCCGACGATTTCATTCCGACCATGGAGCAACTGCTGGCGCGGCCCGTGAAACCCGATCACATCCTGATCGAGACGTCGGGCCTCGCGCTGCCAAAGCCGCTGCTCAAGGCGTTCGACTGGCCCGAGATCCGTTCGCGCATCACGGTGGACGGCGTGATCGCGCTGGCCGATGCCGAGGCCGTGGCCGCCGGCCGCTTCGCGCCGGACCCGGACGCGGTCGAAGCGCAGCGCGCGGCGGACGAGAATCTCGATCACGAGACGCCGCTCTCGGAAGTGTTCGAGGACCAGATCGCCTGCGCGGACATCGTGCTGCTGACGAAGGCAGATCTTGCGGGAAGCGCGGGTATTGAAGCTGCCAAGGCGGCGATCATCGCCGAGATGCCGCGCCGCGTGCCGATGCTGCCCATCACGGACGGGGCCATCGATGCGCGCGTCATCCTCGGTCTCGGGGCTGCCGCCGAGAACGATCTGGCCGCGCGTCCATCGCATCATGACGGCGAGGAAGAGCACGAGCACGACGATTTTGCTTCCGTCGTGATCGACCTTCCGGAAGTTACCGACATCGATACGTTGGTCGCGTCGGTCCAGCGTCTGGCGCGCGAGCAGAACGTGCTGCGCGCCAAGGGCTATATCGCGGTCGCGGGCAAGCCGATGCGCCTGCTGCTGCAAGCGGTTGGTGAACGCGTGCGCCACCAGTTCGACAAGCCCTGGGGGGCAGGCAACCGGCAATCAAAGCTCGTCGTGATCGGCGAGCACGGCGATATCGATGAGGCCGCGATCAAGACGGGACTTGGTCTTTTGGGATCTGGGATCTGATGCACGTCGTCTTCCGCGAGAGTCGCGGGCTCGAAGAGACCGCGACGCCAAGGGACATCGGCCAGGACCCGGCCGACCTCGTGGTGCTCTCGTATTCGGATTCCGATCTGGCCGCATTCGCGGCCGGCTGGCGCCGTGGCCGAGACAGCCTGCCGTCGCTGCGGGTCGCCAATCTCGCGGAGCTGCGTCATCCGCTTTCGGTCGACACCTATATTGAGCGCACCCTTGCGCAGGCGCGTGGCATTCTGGTGCGCCTGATCGGCGGTGAGTCCTATTGGTCATATGGGCTTGCAGCCCTGCATCAGCTCGCCAGGGACCGTAACATCGTGCTCGCCGTACTGCCGGCCGACGGCCGCGACGACACGCGGCTCGACGCGTACTCGACCTTGCCGGTCTCGACACTGCGTCGGCTCAAGGTGCTCTGCGACACCGGCGGTCCGGTCGCGGCGCAGGCGGCGATCGCACAGCTTGCGCTCGCCTCGGGCCTCTATGCCGGTCCGGTCGTTGGTGAGATGATCGTGCCCGAGATGGGGTTTTACGATTCCGAGCGCGGCGCCGTCGCTGCGCCAAAGGACGGCGAGGGCAGGCCGCGCGCGCTCGTGACCTTCTATCGCTCCTATCTGACGGCTGCCGACACTGGTCCGGTCGATGCCCTGATCGCGGCGCTGCGCGAGAAGGGCTTTGACGCGTATGGCGTGTTCGTCACCTCGCTGAAGGCCGCTGGCCTGGCGGATTGGCTGCGAGGCCATCTTGCGCAAAATCCTCCGGCCGTGATCGTCAATGCGACGGCGTTCTCGGCGATTGGCGACGATGGGACGACGCCGTTCGATTCTGCATCGTGTCCGGTGTTCCAGGTCGCGCTCTCGACGGCGCGGCGTGAGGACTGGGCGGAGTCGCTGCGCGGCCTGTCGCCCGGCGACCTCGCGATGCATGTGGTGCTGCCCGAGGTCGATGGCCGCCTGTTCGCGGGCGTGGTCAGCTTCAAGTCGGCCGCGGAGCGCGATCCTGATCTGCAATTTTCGCATCTCGCGCACGGGCCCGATGAGGAACGCGTGAAGGCTGTCGCCGCGCGTGTCGCGGCCTGGCGGCTTCTCGCGGAGAAGCCGGCCGCCGAGAAGCGGATGGCGATCGTGCTCTCGAATTATCCGGGGCGCCCGCACCAGATCGCGCATGCGGTCGGTCTCGATGCGCTGACTTCGGTCGAGGCCTTGTTGTCCGATCTCGCTGAGGCCGGCCTCGATGTTGTGCCAGTCCAGGCGCTCGGCGAGACACTGCTCGAGCGGCAATTGACCTGGAGTGTCGCCGATTACCGCGCGGCGCTTTTGCGCCTTCCGCAATCAATGCAGGACGATCTCGCGCAAGCCTGGGGCGCGCCGGAGAGTGATCAGAACTGCCGCGATGGCGCGTTCCACTTCGCCGCGATCCAATGTGGCCAGTCCATCATCGCGGTTCAACCGGAGCGCGGCGATGTCATCACGCGCGATTCCGATTATCACGATCTCGCCCGAACGCCGCGCCACGTCTATGTCGCGTTTTATCTCTGGCTCCGGGGACAGCGCTGCGATGCCGTCGTGCACATGGGCGCACACGGTACGCTGGAGTGGCTGCCCGGAAAATCCGTCGCGCTATCGTCAAGCTGCTGGCCGGAAGCCCTGATCGGCGATCTGCCCGTCATCTATCCCTTCATCGTCAACGATCCCGGCGAGGCCGCGCAGGCCAAGCGGCGCATCGGCGCCGTCACCATCGGCCATCTGCCGCCGCCGCTTGCGGCGTCCACTGTGCCGGAGGGCCTGCGCCGGCTCGAACGGCTGCTTGACGAATATTCGACCGCCGATGGTCTCGACCCCGCCCGGCGCCAGCGGCTGATTTCTGCGATCCGCGACGAGGCGCGTGCGGTGGGCCTCGAGGATGACCTTGGTCTGGATGCATCGGCCGCGCCGGCGGAAGCGATCCCGCGGATCGATCGCTTCGTCTGCGATCTCAAGGAAAGCCAGTTCGGCGACGGCCTGCACGTGTTCGGGCGCGGCGCCTGCGGCGAAGCGGAGCGGGACGCGCTGCGTGCCGCGCTTGCGGGGCACCGCGTTGCGCCGGGACCGTCGGGCTCGCCCTATCGCGGGCGCCAGGACGTCTTGCCGACCGGGCGCAACCTCTTTGCCGCCGATCCGCGCGCGGTGCCGACGCCGTCGGCGCACGCGCAAGGCGTCAAGCTCGCAGAAGAGCTGCTCCGTCGTCACTTGCAGGATCACGGCGATTGGCCGAAGGGGCTGGTGGTCGATCTCTGGGGCTCGGCGACGATGCGCACCGCGGGCGAGGAGTTTGCGATGGCGCTGCATCTGGCCGGCCTCGCACCGCGCTGGGATCACGCCTCCGGGCGCGTCACCGGCTACGACATCATCGCGCCGGCCGAGCTCGGCCGCCCCCGCATCGACGTCACGCTACGCGTGTCGGGCCTGTTCCGTGATGTTTTTTCCGGCCTTGCGCAATTGTTCGAAGCCGCCGCCGAGGCGCTCGCAGCGCGTGAGAACGAAGGCGACGAGAATCCGTATCGCCACCGCGCGTCCCGCGTGTTCGCACCGCGCCCCGGGCAATACGGCGTGGGCCTCTCGGCGATCCCGGATGCCTTCACGCCCGAAACGCGGGAAGCGGCGGGCGAAGCCTGGTTGTCGGCATCGTCCTGGGCGTTCTCGGCCGATGGCGAGATCAAGCCCGATCGCGCCGGCATTGAGTCGCGGCTCGCGTCGGCCGATGCCTTCGTCCACGTCCAGGATTTGCCGGAGACCGATCTTCTGCTCGCCGCCGACTATGCCGCGCATGAAGCCGGCGTTGCCGCGGCCGCGGCGCATCTCGGTGCGGCAGGACCATCGCTGTATCACCTCGATACGACGCGTCCCGACCAGCCGCACGCGCGCACGCTGACCGAGGAAATATCGCGAGTCGTCCGCGCGCGCGCGGCCAACCCCGTCTGGATCGCCGGCATGATGCGCCACGGTTTTCGCGGGGCCGCCGAGATCACCGCGACGCTCGAACACATGGCCGCGTTCGCCCATCTCGCGGATGCCGTGCCGCCGCATCTGTTCGACCTCTACTACGATGCGACGCTCGGCAATGACGACGTCCGCGCCTTCATGGCACGCGAAAATCCGGCCGCGCTCGCCGCGATGGAGGCCTGTTTCAAGCGCCTGCATGAGGCCTCACTCTGGCGAACGCGCCGCAATTCGATCGCGGCCGCGCTGCGGGAGGCGTCATGAGCGCTTCCGTGGTCAAGGGCTGGTGTCCCGGCGCGCTGCGTCCGATGCTATCGGGCGACGGACTCGTGGTCCGCGTGCGTCCGTTCGGCGGACGTCTCGAAGCAGACCAGATTGCCGGCCTCGCCGAACTCGCCGGACGCTACGGCAACGGTCTCATCGATGTGACGAGCCGCGCGAACCTCCAGATCCGGGGTGTCGACGAACAGGGCCATCCGGCGCTGCTCGAAGGTCTTGCGCGGCTACGGCTGCTCGACCCCGACGCCGACATCGAGGCGCGGCGCAACATCCTGGTGACGCCGTTCTGGAACCCCAGCGACGAAACGCAGTCGCTCGCCGCGGAGCTCGAGGAAGCGCTTGCGGAGAGCGCGCTCGCACTTCCCGGCAAGTTCGGTTTTGCCATCGATGACGGAAGATCGCGTGTGCTCGCCGGCGATTCCGCCGACGTGCGCATCGAGCGCGATGCGGAGGGGCGCCTCCTGGTGCGGGCTGATGCCGCAAGGCTCGGCCGTTCGGTCGGCCGCGGAGAGGCCGTGAGCACGGCGCTCGCGCTCGCAAACTGGTTCATCGCGTCCGGCGGCGCGAAGGACGGGCGAGGGCGCATGGCGGCCCACATCGCAACCGGCGCGGCATTGCCCGAAGCGTTACGTGGCGAGACCGAGCCTGCGCCGGTGATGGCGGCGTCGCGGCCCGGACACTATCCGCAAGGCGCGATGGTCGGTGTCGCGTTCGGGCAGATGCTGCACACCACGCTCGATCAATTCTCCGGCTGCGGACATGCGCTGCGGATGACGCCATGGCGGATGGTTTTGAGCGAGGGCAAGCACGAGATGCCGAGCGCAGTGGGCCTCATCACCGAGCCCCACGACCCGGCGTTGCGCGTCATCGCCTGTAGTGGCGCACCGCGCTGCCGCGAGGCGCATGCCGACACCCGAGCGCTGGCGGCGGCGCTCGCGCCGCGCATC
>NZ_LGHM01000077.1 GCF_001908185.1 Bradyrhizobium sp. AS23.2 | reverse complement strand
CGCTCGCGAATGTCTTCCGAAAACGGTCGCGTCATCCATGCTGGCCTCCGTTCGCCAGCATGGAGTTTGAATCAGAAATTGCCCCATCTGGGAATCCAGATTCCGCTAAAAGACAACATGCTCTAGCTTGGGCGGACCGACAAACCAGCGCAGGCCGGCTCGACCGGGATTCCAAGCGCTGAAGCTCCTGGGATCGCAGCCCCATCTGACGCGCTGATCACCGGCCAGCTTTTGGCCGATCGGTAGCGCCTGAACGCAATCGCGGCCTGCGCTGTCTGCAACTCTGAAGCGGCCAAAATGGATCGGCGCATCCTTCGGATGCTGACTTCGAGCCTGTCCGCGGCATTTTCGCCGTATTTGCCCAAAGCCGCGGGCTTGCTTTCCTGTCGGGCATGCTTTCCGGTTGAAAAGCCTGCTAACGTTGACTACGCAGGAACTCCAGTGCCTCGCAGTCTTAGGAGCCCCGTGGCGTGCCTCAGGACAAGACCGGCGACCCCCGACAGTCGGCGGGCAACAAACTATCGGTCCTGCGCAAGCACCCGATCTTCGCGGATCTGGAGCCGGAGGCGCTCGATCAGCTCTGCCGTTACGCCAAACACACCACGGTGAAGCGCGGCGCGACGATCGCGGCCAAGGGCGATCCCGGCAACAACCTGTTCGCGGTGATCACGGGGACAGTGAAAATTTCCTCTTCGTCGCCCGATGGCCGCAACGCTATTCTCAATCTCATCGGTCCTGGAGAAATCTTTGGCGAGATCGCGGTTCTCGACGGTGCGCCCCGTTCGGCCGATGCGACCGCCAACACCAACTGCGAGCTCTACATCATCGATCGCCGGGACTTCCTGCCGTTCGTGAAGAGCCAGCCGGCGCTGGCAATGAAATTCATCGAGCTGCTCTGCGCACGCCTGCGCTGGACCAGCCAGCAGGTCGAGCAGGTGATCCTGCAGAATCTTCCGGGCCGGCTTGCGAGCGCGCTGCTCGGTCTCACCGAAGAACGCAAGCTCGATTCCGGCAGTGGCATGCTCGCCATCACGCAGCAGGAGATCAGCGAGATGGTGGGGATGACGCGCGAGAGCATCAACAAGCAATTGCGCGCCTGGGCCGGGCGCAACTGGGTCCGCCTCGAGCATGGCGCGATCGTCGTGCTGGATATCGACGCGCTGCGCGAACTCGCCGAGAGCGGCCTCGACGGCGAGTGAGGCTTCGCACCTAATTGTCGATGATGGCGACCGCGCGGGTCCAGCCCGCTGAGGCACGTTCGATCTTCACCGGAAAGCACGAGACCGTGAATCCGGTCGAGGGCAGATTGTCGAGATTATGCAGCTTCTCGAGGTGGCAATAGCCGATGTGCCGTCCCGCCTTGTGGCCTTCCCAGATCAGTCCGGCATTTTTTGTTTCAGCATATTTCTTTGCGGTGTAGACGAACGGCGCATCCCAGCTCCAGCCGTCGGTGCCGGTCAGGCGCACGCCGCGTTCGAGCAGGTACATGGTGGCCTCGTAGCCCATGCCGCAGCCTGAATTGACGTAGTCGGCCTGGCCGAATTTGGCGCCGGCGCTGGTGTTCACGACCACGATCTCCAGCGGCGACAGCGTATGCCCGATGCGTTTCAACTCCTTCTCGACGTCGGCGGCGGTGGCCACGTAGCCGTCGGGCAGATGCCGGAAATCGAGCTTCACGCCGGGCTGAAAACACCATTCCAGCGGCACCTCGTCGATGGTCCATGATCGCTCGCCGCGATTCATGGTCGGATGGAAATGCCAGGGCGCGTCGAGATGCGTGCCGTTGTGAGTCGACAGCGAGACCTGTTCGACGGCCCAGCCCTGGCCGTCCGGCAAGTCCTGCGCCTTGAGCCCGTCGAAGAATTGCAGCATGCGCGGCAGGCCCTGCTGGTGATCGATATACTGGATCGTCGGGTGGTTGCCCGGCGGATCGGCCGTCACGTCGTTTCTGAGCGGCACGGAGATGTCGATCAGCTTCCGCGGCATGGGCATTCCCTCGAGATGGTCCCTTGTTTCTGACATCTTGAAGGACCTCCATTGGCGACGTCAAGCGACGCGCTGGTGACGTCGAGTGACGCGCTGGCAACGCCGGGCCAGCCCGCGGTGGTGAGTAGCGGCAGATCGATCAATGCAACTCCTGCATTGATCGATGCCGGAATTGGCTTGGACTCAGAATGCCGCCCGCCCTAGGGACGAGATTGGTGACATCGCGCTGACGCAGCGCGTTCGCACAAGGATGGGGCGACCGTCTCGTCCGAGCCTCCAAGCCGCAGCCAATAGCGGTCGAGCATGAAACGAGAGGAACGTCCATGGATACGACGAGCATCGTCACCTCGCATCCAGCCTTGGCCGACTGGGGTTGCCGCCCGGGCACGGCATCGACCTCCGTTCTGTCATCAAGCAGCCAAATCCGCTCGACTCCGTCGCACAATCCTACCAAGGTGGTGCGGTTGTAGCACTTGACTTCACACCTGAAGTGGAGTGGAGCGACCCAAGGCGGCCGGCGGCACCTGCCCAACGACAACATAATTAACTCAGGAGGAAAGCCCAGATGAAGACACTAACCGGTATCATTGCAGCCGCTGTGCTGGCGGTCTCAGCGCCCTTGGCGACTGCGCGCGATTTCCGCTCCGCCGACATCCATCCCGCCGATTATCCAACCGTCGAGGCCGTCAAGTTCATGGGCAAACAGCTCGCGACGGCGAGCGGCGGCAAGCTTGGCGTGAAGGTGTTTCCCAATGGAGCCCTGGGCTCCGAGAAGGACACCATCGAGCAACTCAAGATCGGCGCACTCGACATGATGCGGATCAACGCATCGCCGTTGAACAACTTCGTGCCGGAAACCATAGCGTTGTGCCTGCCCTTCGTCTTCCGGGACACGCAGCACATGCGCACGGTCCTCGACGGGCCGATCGGCGATGAGATCCTGGCGGCGATGGAGCCCGCAGGATTGATCGGCCTTGCCTATTACGACAGCGGCGCCCGGTCCATCTACACCGTCAAGGCACCGGTCAAGTCGCTCGCGGATCTCAAGGGCTTGAAGATTCGCGTCCAGCAGTCCGACCTGTGGGTCGGCATGATCGAGAGCCTCGGAGCCAACCCGACGCCGATGCCGTATGGCGAGGTCTACACCGCTCTCAAGACCGGTCTGGTGGACGCTGCCGAGAACAACTGGCCCTCCTACGAGTCGTCGCGCCATTTCGAGGCGGCCAAGTTCTACAACGTCACCGAGCACTCCCTGGCGCCCGAAGTTCTCGTGATGTCCAAGAAGGTCTGGGACACGCTGAGCAAGGAGGATCAGGTGATGATCCGCAAGGCGGCCAAGGAGTCCGTGCCCGTCATGCGCAAGCTCTGGGACGAACGTGAGCAGGCTTCCCGCAAGACCGTCGAGGCGGCCGGCGTTCAGGTGATCACGATCGCCAACAAGCAGGAATTCGTCGATGCGATGAAGCCGGTCTACACGAAGTTCGCTGGTGACGAAAAGCTGCAGAGCCTCGTCAAGCGTATCCAGGACACGAAGTAAAACATCGCGGCGTCGGGTCCGGCGTCGCCGACCGGCGGCACCGGGCCCTCGCAGGGAGACCCGGATGTCAGACCCACACGTCGCAAGCCACGAGCCGGAGGCCGCAGCGTCACGCCCGTCTACCGGCTTGCTGTCGCGGATCAATGCCGTCGTCGCTCGTTGGGGCATGTATCTGTCCGTGAGCGGCCTGCTCGTCATCGTCACCATCGTGTTCTACCAGGTGTTCGGACGTTACGTGCTCAATTCCAGCCCGACCTGGACTGAGAACCTTGCGCTGGTTCTGATCCTGTATGTCACGTTGATCGGCGCCGCCGTCGGCGTGCGGGATGCCGGACACATCGGCATGGACAGTCTGCTGGTGATGCTTCCGGATCGCTTGCGAGAGAAAATCGAGCTTGTGATCCACATCCTGGTGGCCGCGTTCGGCATTGCGATGGTCTACAACGGCTGGATACTCGGGGCGTCGGTCGGAACCGTGAAGATCCCCAATCTCGGCCTGCCTGAGGTCGTCCGCTACATTCCGCTGATCGCCTCCGGCGTCCTGATCGTCTCCTTTTCAATCGAGCACATCATTGCTCTCCTGCGCGGCGAAGAGGTCGTCCCGTCATGGAATTGATCATTCTCGGCGCCTCCTTCTTCGGCTTCCTGATCCTCGGCGTACCGGTCGCCTTCGCGATCGGACTCTCGGCGATCTGCACCATCCTCTACGAAGGCCTGCCGGTTGCCGTCATCTTCCAGCAGATGATGTCGGGGATGAACATCTTCTCCTTTCTTGCCATACCGTTCTTCGTCTTCAGCGGTGAGCTGATGCTCCATGGCGGCGTCGCCGACAAGATCGTGCAGCTCGCCAAGAACCTCGTTGGACACATCCGCGGCGGGCTCGGCATGTCGAACGTGGTCGCTTGCACGCTGTTCGGCGGCGTATCCGGCTCGCCGGTGGCCGACGTGTCGGCGATGGGAGCGGTGATGATCCCGATGATGAAAAAGGAGGGTTTCGACACCGACTACGCCGTCAACGTCACCACCCACGCCTCGCTGGTGGGAGCGCTGATGCCGACCAGCCACAACATGATCATCTATGCACTTGCGCGCGGCGCAAGGTATCGATCGGCGCGTTGATCGCCGCCGGCATCTTGCCGGCGCTCGTGCTGATGGTGTGCATGCTGGTTGCCGCTTACGCGGTCGCGGTGAAGCGAGGTTATCCGGCCGGCAAATTCCCGGGCTGGGCCGAGGTGTTCCGCTCGTTCGCGGCTGCGCTACCCGGCCTTCTGATCGTCGGCATCATCCTGGCGGGCATCCTGTCCGGTGTCTTCACTGCAACTGAATCTGCCGCCGTCGCGGTCACCTACACGATCCTGCTGACGTTCTTCATCTATCGTACCATGACCTTGACGAACTTCCTGCGGGCCGCTGCGAAGGCCGTGAAGACGACGGGCGTGGTGCTGCTGCTGATCGGCGTCTCCACCATGTTCCAGTATCTGATGGGGCTCTACGAGGTGGCCGACCTCGCCGGCGACATGATGAGCAAGGTCTCCACGCAACCCTGGGCCATCTTCCTGCTCATCAACGTCATCCTGTTCCTGCTCGGCACGTTCATGGACATGGCTGCGACCATCCTCATCTGCACCCCGATCTTCTTGCCGATAGCGATGAAGGCGGGCATGGACCCGGTACAGTTCGGCATGCTGATGCTGATCAACTGCGCGCTGGGGCTGAACACCCCGCCGGTCGGAACGACCCAGTTCGTGGGCTGCGCCATCGGCGGCATCTCGGTGGGCGCGGTGATGCGCACCATCCTGCCGTTCTACGCCGCCCTGATCGCAGCGCTCATGTTCGTGACCTACGTCCCCGCTTTCTCGCTTTGGCTGCCGCGCCTGCTGATGGGCTACAAGGGATAGCTGCCGTGCATACGCCGGCACTTGGCCGGCGAAGCGGCCTTGCGATACTTTGCGTCGCAGCAACAGGGAGAATCTGTCCGTGACCGACTATCGCAAGCTCTTCGATCTCACCGGCAAGACGGCCGTGGTGCTCGGCGCCGCCTCGGGTATCGGCAGGTCGTCGGCCGAGGCGCTGGCCGGGCTCGGTGCTCGCGTCGTCTGCGCCGATCGTGCGCTTGACGCAGCAGAAGCGACTGCCGCCGGCATTCGTGACAAGGGCGGCTGGGCCGAGGCCGCTGCGTGCGACGCCGCGAGCGCTGCCGACGTCAATGCGCTCGCCAAAACCGTGATGCAGAAGTTCCCGCGGCTCGACATCGCCGTGACCACGCCCGGGCTCAATATCCGCAAGACCATCCTCGATTACACCGAGGAGGATCTCGACCGCGTCATCACGCTCAACGTCAAGGGCACGGTCTGGTTCTTCCAGGCCTTCGGCCGCATCATGGTGGAGCAGAAGGGCGGCAGCATCATCGCCTGTTCGTCGGTGCGCGCCGTCACCATCGAGCCGGGCCTTGCCGTCTACGGATCGACCAAGGCCGCCATCGGCCTTCTCGTGAAGGGCTTTGCCTCGGAGGTCGGCCGTTCCGGCGTGCGCGTCAATGCGATCGCCCCGAGCATCGCCGAGACCGCGCTGACCGGCCCGTTCAAGCAGCGCCCCGACATCTATAATCTCTACGCGGGCCACACCGTGTTCAACCGCTGGAGCAGCGCCGACGAGGTCGCAACCGCCGTGGCCTATCTCGCCTCGGACGCCGCGAGCTACGTCAGCGGCAGCACGCTGTTCGTCGACGGCGGCTGGACGGCGGTCGACGGGCCGCCGACCGGCCTCACTCAATTGCACAAATAGGGCGGCCATCCGCATCTAGCCGGCAAACCCCACGCGCTGGCGCAGATCTCTGTGATCTGCGCCGGTCAGCAGCGCGATCAGCTCGGCCGCCTCTTTCGGATGTGCGGCTCGCGTGGTCACGCCGGCCGTGTACATCGTCACGAGCTCGGATCCCGGCGGCAGCGATCCTGATAGCGCGATGCCGTCGGTCGCGATGATCTCGGTGGCCTGGGTGCACCCGATCGGCCTCGTGGCGGTGGACGCCGCAAGCTCCCGCATTGCGGTCGCGCCATTCGGGAAGATCTTCAGGCGCGAGGCGACCTCATAGGCAATCCCGAGCTGGTCCAGCACCTTGGCGACGTGTTGTCCCGCGGTCGAGGCCTTGGTGTCCGGGACATAGATCGCGTCGGCGCCGCGCAGCACCTCGCGCAAGTCGGCTTCGGTCTTCACCGTCACCCTGGGATCGCGGCAGCGGACCGCCAGCGCGGTCTCGACCCGGCCGACATCGGCGATCGAGGAGGGGATCACGAGCTTCTCCTCGGCGAGCTTTGCAAGGAGCGCCTGGGTCAGGATGACGAGATCGGCCGGCGTGCTTGCACGCAGCTTGTCGGCCATGATGCCGACCGCGCCGAACTCGCCGTCGATGCCGAAGCCGGTCTTTGCCTTGAAAGCGTCGCTGAGGCCACGCACCAGGCCTTGCGCCGCGCCGCCGCTCAGAATGTTCACTGTCGTCACGATGCAAGCTCCATGGCTGCGATGATCTTGTCGCGCGTGATCGGCAGGTCGCGCACGCGCACGCCGAGGCAATCGAAGACCGCATTCGCGATCGCCGCCGTCACCGGACCGTGAGCAGCTTCGCCGGCCCCGACCGGCTCGATCTCTGGCCGCTGGATGATCTCGACATCCACCGCCGGCACGTCGCTGAAGGTGAGGATCGGATAGTCCGTCCAGGAGGTCGAAGTGATGCGAGCCCGGTCGAAGCGGACGCGCTCCTTCAGCACCCAACTCGTTGCCTGGATCGCGCCGCCCTCGATCTGGTTGACCACGCCGTCCGGATTGATGGCCTCGCCGACGTCGACGGCAAGCGTCAGCCGCTTCACGCGGATATCATCGGCGCCTTCGACCTCGGCAATCGCGGCGCAATAGGCGCCCGTGTTCTTGTAGCGGGCGAAGCCGACGCCGTGGCCGATGCCGGATCGCTTCTGTGGTTTCCACTGCGCGCGTCGCGCCGCGGCCCGGATGACGTCCTTCGCTCTATCGTCATGCAGATGCCGCAGGCGGAACTCGATCGGATCTTCGCCGCGCAGGGCGGCGATCTCGTCGAGCAGGGATTCGATGGCGAACACGTTGCCTTGCGCACCCAGGGTCCGCAGCGCCGACGTGCGCACCGGCATGGTCAGCAGCCGATGGCTCGTGATCGTCCAGGCCAGAAAGTCATAGAGCGGAACGGAATTGCGGTCGCCGCCGCCGCCATTGGCAGCCGGCGGATTGGACGAGATCATGCGCGGGTACCGATTTGCCATCTCGGTCGCAGCAAGCAGCGCGGGCTGCGCGGCGCGCCCCGGCCGCGCTGCGTGGCCATTGCTCCAGATCGCATGGCGCCAGCCGACGATCTCATTGTCCGCATCGAGGTCGGCCTCGATCTCGATGGCCATCGCTGCACCGAACGGCGCATGGGACATCTCGTCGTGGCGCGACCACTGGACCCGGACCGGACGTCCGGTGGCTGCTTTCGCCAGCAGCACGGCATCGAGCGCGACGTCATCGGCCGCATTGTGTCCGTAGCAGCCGGCCCCCTCCATGTGCTCGACAATGATGCTCTCGGCCGGCAGCTTGAGCACGATCGCGAGATCGGCGCGCAGCAGGTAGACGCCCTGGCTGTGCGTCCAGACATGGACACGATCGTCGTCCCATTGCGCCATGGCGCAGGATGGTGCGATCGAGGCATGCGCGATGTATGGACGCGTATATTGCCGGCGGAGGGTTTGAGCGTGCCCGTGCGTCTGCGGCGCCGTCCTGGTGTTGATGATGGTCGTTTCGACCAGCTGGCTCTTCAGGAAACCGGCAAGGTCATCTTCATTGGGCAGCGGCTCGCCGCCCGACCATGCCGCGCCCTTGCGTAAGGCTTTCAGCGCGGCTTCCGCCGCCGCCTCGCTGTCGGCGACCACGCCGCCAAAGCCGCCGTCGCGCACGATCGCGACGAGGCCGGGGACGGCGCGCGCAGCCGCCTCATTGAGCGCGATCAATCTGGCGCCCGAGACATCCGGCCGCAGCACGCGTCCGTGCAAGAGGTCCGGCAGCGTGCGGTCGTGGATGAAACGCGGGCGCGCGAACACCTTGTCCGGAATATCGATGCGCTGCACCGAATGTCCGGCGATGGCGCGCCTGGCGGCGATCTTCGCTGTCGCGCCTGCCGTGGCGTCGTGGTCGAGCGAGACCTCGCCGATCAGCTCCCAATAGCTGGTTCTGACATTACCCGGTCCCGAGATCGTGCCGTCACCGACGTCGAGCTGCGATGCATCGACGCCAAGGCGTTCCGATGCTGCGGCCAGGAATAGCTGGCGCACCTCGGCGCAGACGTGTCGGAGCGCGCGGCCGGATTGCTGGACCGAAAGGCTGCCCGAGGTGACGCCCTCGTTCGGGCTCGTCGCCGTCGAGGCGCGGATCATCTCGATCCGGCCGATCTCGACGTCGAGCTCGTCCGCGGCGATCTGGGCCAGCGCCGTGACGATGCCCTGGCCAATCTCGACCTTGCCGGGCGAGATCGCGACGTGGTCTTCGTCGGTGAACCGTACCCAGGACGACAGCTTTGGATTGGCTGCCAGGCTGGCCGGCAGTTTCGGGGCAGGGGCCGTCGTCATGGTGCGACCATCTCCGAGGCCGCCCGCAGCACGGCGCGAACCATGCGGTTATGCGATCCGCAGCGACATAGATTGCGATCGAGCGCCGCTCTGACCTCAGCCTCCGTAGGCGACGGATTGCGCTTCAGCAGCGCCGCCGCGCTGATCAGGATTCCCGAGACGCAATAGCCGCATTGCATCGCCTGCTCGGAGATGAAGGCACGTTGCAGCGCGTGTGGCTGCTCCGCCGTGCCCAGGCCCTCCACCGTGACGATGTCCTTGCCGGCGACCGACCACATCGGCATGTCGCAGGAGGCCACCACGCGGTCGCCGACCATGACGTAGCAGGCGCCGCACTCTCCGGCGCCGCAGCCAAAATGCGGGCTGGTGACGCCGAGCCGGCCGCGCAGCACCTCGAGCAGCATCTGATCGGGATCGGCATCCACGGCGGCCGCGGCGCCATTGAGCTGGAATTGAATGGTGGGCATGATCTGTCTGCTGACTCAGGACTTGTCGAACTTCTTGACGACGTCGGCCCATTTTTCGATGTCGCCGCGCAGGAACTTGTCGAACTCCTCCGGTGTCATCGACATGGGTACGGCGCCTTGTTCGGTCCAGAGCTTGACGATGTCGGGCCGCTTCACCATCGCGTTCACGGCGGCGTTGAGCTTGTCGATGATCGGCTTCGGCGTGCCGGCCGGTGCCATCAGTCCCAGCCAGATCGTTGCCTCATAGCCTGCTACGCCTGCCTCGATCGCGGTCGGAACGTTCGGCAGCGCCGCGGATCGTTGCTTGCCGGTGGTCGCGAGCGCGCGGACCTGGTTCTCGCCGATATTCGGCGCCATCGCCGGCACCGCGTCGATCATCATCTGCACCTGCCCGCCGATCACGCCGCTGCGCGCCTCGCCGCTGTTGCGGTAGGGAACGTGCATGATGTCGATTCCGGCCATGGCTTTGAACAGCTCGCCGGCCATGTGATAGGGCGTGCCCTGGCCGGAGGAGGCGTAGTTCAGCTTGCCCGGCTGCGCCCTGGCGAGCGCGATAAACTCTTGCAGCGTCTTTGCCGAGACCTCAGGGTTCACCACGATGACGAGATCGGAATAGTTCACCGGCGCGATCGGCGCGAGGTCGCGCATCAGCTCGTATTTGCGCTGCGCCGGGGTCAGCAGCGACTCGTTCGCTGTCTGGGTGTTGGACATCATCAACAGCGTGTAGCCGTCGGCGGGCGACTTCGCCGCTTCGACCGTGCCGATGACACCGCCAGCGCCGGTGCGGTTCTCGATCACGAAGGGCTGGCCAAAGCTCTCCTGGAGCACGTTGCCAATCAGCCGGGCCGCGACGTCAGCCGGCCCGCCAGCCCCGAAAGGAACCACGATCCGGACCGAATGAGCAGGATAATCTTGAGCAAATGCGGGGGCAGCAGAGAATGCAGCAAGCAGTCCGCCCGCCAATGCCAGCACGAATCTTCGGGCTGTCATGCCCGCCTCCCTGGTCTCGTTCTTGTTGGCCGGCACTGTAGCGGCAGGTGAAGCGGACTGTCGACGCCTCACAAAGCCTAGCGGGCAGGGAATATCGGGTGGCTTTCGGTGTGACCGCGCCGCATTTCGCGCTTGCGGCAGGAACCGGCGGCGCGTGCGGTTTGAGCAAATCGCATGGGCATTGCCGGATAAATACGCTCGGCGGGCTGGTATTTTGGTGTTACGAATTTGTCCATGAACCAGCACGCCAAGATCGAAATCCGCCATTCGACCTGTCCGCACGATTGCCCGTCGGCCTGCGCGCTCGATATCGAGGTGGTCGAAGGCCGCAGCATCGGTCGCGTCCGCGGTTCGAAAAAGCAGACCTACACGGCGGGGGTGGTCTGCGCCAAGGTCGCCCGTTATGCAGAGCGCATCCATCATCCTGAAAGGGTGACATTTCCGATGCGTCGCATCGGGCCGAAGGGTTCCGGGCAGTTCGCGCGTATCTCTTGGGACGAGGCGCTGGACGAGATCGGGCATCGCTTCAATCAGGCCGAGCGCGAGTTCGGCGCGGAATCGATCTGGCCCTATTACTACGCCGGCACGATGGGGCTGGTGATGCGCGACGGCCTCAACCGCCTCACGCATGTGAAGAAATATTCGCGCTTCTATTCGACGATCTGTTCCAATGTCGCGCGCATCGGGTTTGCGATCGGCACCGGCAAGATCGCCGGCGTCGACCCGCGCGAGATGGCGCTGTCCGACCTCGTGGTGATCTGGGGTACCAATCCCGTCAACACCCAGGTCAACGTAATGACGCACGCCTCGCGGGCGCGGAAGGAGCGCGGCGCGAAGATCGCGGCGGTCGACATCTACGACAACGAGACCATGAAGCAGGCTGACATCAAGATCATCCTGCGGCCGGGCACCGACGGCGCCTTCGCCTGCGGCGTCATGCACGTCTTGTTCCGCGACGGCTATGCCGACCGCGCCTACATGGACAAATACACCGATTGCCCTGATGAGCTCGAGGCGCATCTGAAGACGCGCACTCCGGAATGGGCCTCCGCGATTTGCGGCGTGCCGGTGGCGGAGATCGAGGCCTTTGCCAAAGCGGTCGGCGGGACCAAGCGGACCTTCCTCCGCCTCGGTTACGGCTTCACCCGCTCGCGCAACGGCGCGACGCAGATGCATGCGGCGCTTTGCATTCCAGCGGTGACGGGAGCTTGGCAGTACGAAGGTGGCGGCGCCTTCTTCAACAATTACGCGCTGTGGCATTTCAACGAATCCGTCATCGAAGGTCACGACGCAATCGACAAGACGACACGCGCGCTCGATCAGTCGAAGATCGGCCGCATCCTCACCGGCGACGCCGAAGCCCTGCACGGCAAGGGGCCGGTCAAGGCGATGCTGATCCAGAACACCAATCCGATGACGGTGGCGCCGGAGCAGGCGAGGGTAGCCCAGGGTTTCGCGCGCGAGGATCTGTTCGTCGTGGTGCACGAGCAGTTCATGACCGAGACGGCGCAGATGGCCGACATCGTGCTGCCGGCGACCATGTTCATGGAGCATGACGATCTCTATTACGGCGGCGGCCATCAGCACATCTCGGTCGGGCCGAAGCTGATCGACCCGCCCGGCGAATGCCGCTCCAACCACGAGGTCTTGCAGGCACTGGCGCCGCGGCTTGGCGCACAGCATCAGGGCTTCGAGATGTCGCCGCGCGAATTGATCGACGCGACGCTGAAGCTCAGCGGTCACGGCGATATTGCGGGCCTCGAAGCCGACATCTGGCGCGACCTGCAGCCGGACTTCCGCACGTCGCATTATCTCGACGGCTTTGCCCATGCCGACGGGAAATTCCACTTTAGGGCGGACTGGGCCCATCCGCCGTTCGGCCTGACGATGGGTGATGTCGACAAGATGCCGTCGCTGCCGGACCATTGGGCGGTGATCGAGCACACTGACCAGGCCCATCCGTTCCGGCTCGCGACCAGCCCCTCGCGCAGCTTCCTCAACACCACCTTCAACGAGACGCCGTCCTCGCAGGCCCGCGAGGGCAAGGCGAGCGTGATGATCCATCCGCTGGACGCGGCTGCGCTCGACATCGCCGATGGCGATGCGGTGACGCTCGGCAACACCCGCGGCGAGACCACGCTGATTGCAACGCTGTTCGAGGGCGTGCGGCGCGGCGTGCTGATCGCGGAGTCCGTGCACCCGAACAAGAATCATATCGGCGGCCGCGGCATCAACATGTTGACGGGAGCCGAAGCCGTCGCGCCGATCGGCGGAGCCGCGTTCCACGACAACAAGGTCTGGATCAGGAAAGCCGTTGCGGCCTGAGGCGCGGTGCGCTTCGATCGCCTCCGAATTTGTGTCGAGGCGCTAAAGCGGCGCCTCGCCGCAGATTGCCCTTGCACCTGCCGCCCGGGCTGCCGCAAATGGCTGCAAAACTGGAGCAAGGAAGCGAGCGTGCCATGACCGACAACACAAGCGTAGTCACCGGGAAGCGCGGGCAGGCGTTCTGGATCACCATCAACCGGCCGGAGAAGCGCAATGCGCTGAACGGCGAGGTGATCGCCGACATCACTAAAGGCTATCGCGACGCGCACGACGACAAGGACGTCCGCGTGATCGTACTGACGGGCGCGGGCGACAAGGCGTTCTGCGCCGGTGCCGACCTGCAGAATTCCGGCGCGGCTTTCGCGATGGATCATTCCAGGCCGAACGTCGACTATGCCGATCTGTTGCGCCTGTCGCAGAACGCCACCAAGCCCGCGATCGCGCGCGTCGGCGGCGTCTGTATGGCCGGCGGCATGGGCTTGCTCTGCATGACCGACATGGCTGTCGCTGCCGATCACGTGATCTTCGGCTTGCCCGAGGTCAAGGTCGGTGTGTTCCCCATGCAGGTCTTGAGCCTGTTGCAGTCCATCGCTCCGCCGCGCCTCGTCAACGAATGGGCGCTCACGGGTGAGCCGTTCGATGCGAAGGCGGCGCAAGGAGCGGGGCTTCTCAATTACGTCGTGCCAGCGGCCGAGTTAGATGCCAAGGTCGACTGGCTGATCGGCCGCATCGTCGACAAATCCCCGACCGCCATCCGCAGGGGCAAATATGCGATGCGCGCGATCGCCTCGATGTCCTTCGACGAGAGCATCGCCTACACCGAGGGCCAGATCGCGCTGCTCGCGATGACCGAGGACGCCAAGGAAGGGCTAAAAGCCTTCAGCGAGAAGCGCAAGCCGTCCTGGACGGGGAAATGATATCTCGGTGCCAAGGTTCACTTTGTGGTTCTGTCAGTGGCACTAGATTGCGAAGAGTATTGTTCGATATAAACCGCTTGAAGCGGTCGGCTATCTTATGGTCCGTTTACTGGGGTTGGTGGATCGTCCTCTACGGGGATCGGCAACGCTGGTGTGATGCTGAATTTCTCCGTTCGAGTGCTAAAGCGGTTTGCGGCTGCGATGTAGCGAGTTGGAACAGACAACTGCGGTTTGGTCGGTTTGGTGGAGCGGGTGGTGGTCGACGGTGCGGGCTCGGCCTCTGCCTGCGAGGGGGCGAGCCCACGCTCAATTTTCTCGCACTCGGCTTCGAGGCGGGCGATTTCCGCCTTTGCGGCGCGTTCGCTGTCGCGCTTTTCCAACGCCTCCGTCTTCCGACCGGTGCGCTTGTGGTGGAGGATATTCCAGCGAGGCAGCCGGATCTCAGCTGGAGGCAGGTCTCGCTCGGCATTTGAGCGGTGATCGGCGTGATAGTGGATGCCCCGCTCCCGGCAATATTTGTTGAGGATCTTAGCCCAGTCGCGGCGCATTGCACTCGCTTGCCCGTGAAACAGCTTGTTCCAATGGCGAGCTTTCAGGCGCGCGAAGCCGTTACCGTCGATCTCGCGCATGGTCGCCATGATGTGGGCGTGCGGATTGGGCAATCCGTCAGAGGCTAGGGGGCAATGGACGTCAATTTGAACGACCATGCCGTGCTGGACAAGAAGTCGGCCCAATCGGTGTGCCAATTCGATCCAGTCCTCTCGTACCAACGCCCTTGGAAACGAGACGTCGATCGTACGTGCTTCCTGCGCGTCGGCGCGCTTCTCCGCGGCGGCAGCCCTCTGCCAGAGTTGTCTGCAATCGGTTGCCCAAGCCGGAGCACCTTCGGGCGCCAGAACGTAATGGCCAACGTGGTCATCTCGGTCCGAATAGTCCACGATTGATTGATCACCCAGGCGAGCAGTGCCGCGGCACTGGTACGCAGAGCGTTTGATGGCGCACTGGCCCCTGCTGCGTTGGGTCACGCCAAAGTTTAGTCCCAAATAGTCACCCATTCCGCACCGACGTATAAATGAAGCGGGCCCCAACCTAAATTCGAGCCCAGCAAGAGGAAAGCTGCTCAAAGCTAACTTGCCGGTGGGGAACGCTTTCACCGACAGACGCGGCCGCTCGCCAGAAGAGTTACCGGCGAGACGGATCGCAGCGCTGGGCCGGGCGGCTATGCAAACACTCGTTGCCCATTGTGAACGAAGAAGCCATTGCGGGTTATTTTGCGGGTTTTGAAGCTCAACTTCCCGGCCTCGGGTATTCCGATTAAGAAAGCTCTGGCGCGTTGCAGGTTCGTCCGCATGATGGGGGGCTCCGACAAACTTTCTCGATTAGCGGAGCATGACGATGCCAGATCTTCCCGACAACCGCCCGACCGACTGCCCCACGAGGAGCGAACCGCAAAGCGTGCGAAGCCGCAGCGCGGTTTCGCGTTCGGAAGCGAAGCTCGCTGAGTTGCGCCGCGAGCTTGTCCAAGCAAAGCGCCAGCTTCATGAAGCATCGGTCCGCGAGCGGTCCATCCGCGAGAGCACGCTGGGTCGCGCCGTATGGCGTCTAATCGAACAGAAAAGGCTGGAGCCCTCCACTGTCGCGCTCATCCGAGACGAGGTGCGTCCATTCCTCAGCTCTCGCAGCGCTCCGGCCTTTATCGGCACTCCCTTCGAGTTGCAGTCGCCGGCCGAGTTGGAGCGATTGGAGGCCGCGGTGCCGCCTGTCGCGCAGGACATTCCTGCCGTTACGCGGCTGCCGGCCGCGCCTTTTTCCCTGCCGCGACGCCCGAAGCCGACCTAACTCCCAGCGACCAGTAGGCCGTCCCGGCTAGAAGCTGCCCGCGACGGCGCCAAGGTGCCTTCGCAGGCGCCCTGGCGGCAAGGGTGGGGGCGATGAGCGCCGATATCGCAAGAGTAAACGGCCGTGATCAATTCAAGCCGCATTATCGGAGCTCCTGCCGTTGCTAAGGCGAGAGCCAGCCCAAGCCACTAAGACCTGATCGAAAACCGGTCGAACGCCGTCAAGGTCTGCAGGCGAGGCCCGACGTCCCGGGGATAGATTTCGGTCCCAGAAACGCAATTTCCGCGTCGAACTGGTCATCCCCCACATCGACGAAGGACCGGGCCTCCGTCATTCCCCATCACTCAGTCGGTAGCCCCACATTCGCGAGCGGTAGGCGATCTGTCCGCGTGCTACGTGATTGCAGGGCAGGGCGAAGCCTATATTGGCGCGAGCAATCGCGCGCTCAAGTGCGTCGCCGAGCACGCCGAGGGTCCCGCCAAAGCCTTCGCCGCGGAGGCCTTCCTGCTCCACGAGCAGGAGCCGCACACGTTGGAGTGGTCGGCGCGGCCGTACCTGGAGCACCGTCTGACCGGGCTCGCCAAAGAGGCTGGTCTGGTCAACTGGCCAACACGATGGAGCCGCGGGTTCTGCCTTGGCCTGTCGAACAGGTCGCAACGATGGAACGGCTGGTGGCGGATGGCCGCCGCCTGCTGTTCGACGCGGGTTGCCGGATTCTCAACGCAAACCTCGCGAGCCAGCTTCCTGCGCGAGCCGCAATCCATGCCGCGATCGACTTGCCGATGGCACACCCGCCCGAAGGCGGCCTGCTAGAACTCAACTATTGCGGCATCTGGGCCCGCGGCCAGTACGATCACGAGGGGTTCGTGGTCACGGCGGATTCTGAGCTGAGCTGCGCAACATCGAGACCCCCAGCCTCAGGAAGAACATCAAGCGGCTGCGCGCGGACCTCCTCGCAAGGGCGTCGTGGCGCCCATCGCCGGCATCAAAGATCGCCTGTGCTTTCAGCTCGCGTGGCCCTTCTTCTCTGCTGCGGTCGCGGCCAAGTTCGTCACCGGGGCGCATGTCGCCGCGACCAAGTGGGTGCGCCCGCGCGCCCTCCAACTGATCGCGCGCGCGGAATAGGAGGGCTCGGCCATGTCCTATTCCACGAAGATGCCGGGGCGCGGGCCCCGGCAAGATGGTGAGGCCAGTCTTGCCGGCCACCATGGCGAGGGCGGCACGTCGATCGGAACGACCGAAGCATCCGGGGGAATTTCAGAACGTCCGCGCGATGGCCACGACGACGGGATCCTCGACACCTCTTCGCCGGCCGTTCGCGCGCTGCTGAAGATCTCGCCTTTGCGCTGGTGGCGCTCGGCGCCGGCCGGCGCGTTCCGGGCGACAGAGTACCTCGAGGTTCGGTCCGCGCTTGCGGAAGTCGCAACGTTGATCAATGCCGCCGAGGTCGAGCCGGCGCTGCAAGGCGATGCGGATGCCGCGATCGCGCTGGTGCTGTCGCTGATGCCGATCACGCGGCGGGGCGGCATCAAGACCGACATCGCGATGACCGCGGTGCTATCGCTCGCGCTCAGGGGCGAGCTTAGATGCGCGCTCGTGCTCGCTCATGTCCTTGATCGTGCCGAGCCCGATCCGCGCCGCGCCGATCAGCTGTGCGGCTCTTGGTTCGAATTCCACCTGAACCACTCGGCCTCGCGCGGCGGCGTTGCACCGGCCGAGACCGCCGTGCTGGAGGCGCCCAGCGCATTCGATGCCCCCCGCGCCCGCTAGGGAATGCAGCACGCGAGGACGATCTTCAATCGGCGATAGACCTTGTGTTCCCGAACACCGCTCCTGCCCGGCCGGGCGAGGCCGCCGAGCCGGCATGCGCGTTCGCGCCCATTATCACGACGGCGGGTAATGACGTGCGCGGCCTGGCCGCTGGCCCGGATGCGAGGCGACCGCCGCTTCACCGGCCGAGGCGATCGATGATCTGGAAACTTTGCCGGACGGCGATGCCTGGAAGATCAGACCCGATCCAGACCAGCTGGCGCAAAATGCCCGGCATCTGCAGGCCTATGCTGAGCGGCAGCGGCGGGCGCTGGAGTACGTTGACGAGATTCTGCAACGGCTGCGTGATCGATCGTCCGGGCTTCGCAGCGAGGCGCTCCAGCCGCCCCCAGGCGTCGGCTTCGCGCGGCCCATCGAGAGTCCCAAGTCACAGAACACCCGCCGCCCGAGGGGCCGTCCTTCGGACCTCGTTAACCATGAATCCTGCAAGGCGTGCCGCGCTCCCCACATGGCGCCGTAGCGAGCGAGCGGCCGTGCGCGCGTATGGCTCATTATGACTGACATTTCGGAGAACTCACATCAGTAAAAAACTTCGACTAAAATCCACCGATGTCAGTCTCCAACTGCCGCATCAGCTTGCTCGGAGTTGTCCCAAGCGCTTTTGATAATCTCAGCAGCGTGACAAGCGTTGGCGATTTTAGGCCGCGTTCTAGTTGGCTGACGTAGGTCCGATGAATGGCCGCCCGATCCGCAAGTTCCTCCTGCGAGAGTTGGGCAGATTGCCTTAGATCAGCAATCAGTTTTCCGAAGGCTACGTTGGGGTTCGTCACCCCGCCATAGTCCGCGCTTGAATACTAAAGGACTACAGACTATAGTATTCAATGTTGCAATTCCAGAACAAGCTGGATCCGATCCCCATGAGAGTGCTCGGCATTTCGGATTTGCATTTTGAACGGCGGGGATGGAATGAAATCCCGGTCCTCGGGGAATCCTTTGATGTACTGGTCTGCGCCGGCGACATTTGGGAAGGCGAACCTGAAAAAGCTGTTCAGCGTGTCACGCAAATCGCACGGGGAAAGCCTACGATAATTGTTCCCGGCAACCACGATTTTTACACAAGCAACACAGGTGGACACACCATTGCCGACGTTATCAAATTGATGCGGGGTGAAGCAAATCGACAGAATGTTCAGGCTGGTCGAGAGGTCGTTACCATTCTAAGCGCCGAGAATCCTGTCTGCGAAATTGACGACGCACGTTTCGTTGGACTGACACTTTGGGCTGATTGGACGCAAGCTGGCCGCTGGATGTGGTGCACCGACAATGAAACTCAATGGGCGGCACGCGCCCGAGCTGCGGCTCGCCATCCAAAAACTGCTCCTCGCGAGTATGGAGCTATCAGAACGGAGCGAGGTAGCTGGACTCCATATGATGCCGTCGCCGAGCACTCGCGCGAAAAGGCGATACTCCTTGACGAGCTGGTTTCTACCCACGAAGGCCCGACCGTAGTAGTGACGCATTACCCTCCTCTCGCTGCCTGCGTTGATGAATATCGCGGTCATCGGCTCCCCTGGTGGGCGCCTGCCTTCTACGCATCAGATATTCTCCTGACGATGCCCGACGGGATCCGGCCGGACCTCTGGATCTGTGGTCACGTTCACGCGCCTTACCATGTTGAATGTGGTCGGACTCGCGTGATCTGCAACCCCATCGAAGGCGGCTACTTCGACCCTAATCTGATTATAGAGATTTGAACATGGCAGAAGACGAGCGAAACTTTCCGCGTATCAATTGGGACCTCGGAGAGGAAGGCATGCCTTCGTGTCCGGCGCCCGAAGACTGGAGAGCTGAACTTGTTTGGGCACACCACAGACTTTTTCAGCCGCCGGAGGCGCACCCAGAGTTGGCTGAGGGTCTCCCCGACTGTGGAATAGGATGGCTCAGCATCCTGGATCGTCTCTGTACACAGATCCAATACGCCCTCGAAGAAGAGGACGGCAACGTTATTAAGATCGTGCAGATCAAGGAGAAGCACGGCACCTTGCGGGTCTATTGGGAAGGGCCCGTTTCGGCACCCGCGAGGGCCAAAGTCGAGAAGATAATCGAGCTAGCCTGTGCATGTTCAGCATGCACGTGCGAGATCTGTGGTGATGAAGGTCGGCTGTATCGCCGCGGGGATTGGCTTGCCACCGCTTGCGCTCTTCACGCGAAGGGTGAACCAGTGCCAATAAAGCCCGGGTTCGAGAACATTCACATCGTTCGAGGAGAGATCGATGGAAAGTCTCAGATTTTGTCTTGTCGACGATACAATCCGAGGACTAACAGCTTCGCCGATGTTTCTCCCGCATCACTTGGACTCAAACAGTAGCAACACCACGATACGGATCTTCCGAAGCCTAATGCGGAATTGATATTCATTCCGTGTATGCGCTTGGATCCGAGGCATTCGCTGCCTAGTCTGTGTAGGGCGAATGCGTCTATGGCCCGATGCGGCACGGATGCCCAATGTGCAGCTCTTCAGGCGTGGCGTTCCTATTGCTACCGACGACTTAGCGGACCAATCCGCCAAATCATCAGTCTATTCGGGCACGACGAGAAGGACGCGGCTGACGAGGACTGACATGCGCCTCTCGGTCTTGCCGGATCTGCATGTGGAATCGCGGGCCTTAGCTCGATCGTTGGGATGGAAGGATTAGTACCACTAACTTCGTTTGGGTCCGCGCCCGCCGAAGTCGCCGTTGGCCGACTTAGCAATTTGCAATGATGGAGGAATGCAATGCTGGTTGTCACAATCGATCTCGTCCCAGGCGGATTTTTGCGCCCATGCGGCGCACGATCGCCTCGATGCGGATCGCGAACATTTCCGAACTGGCCGACATCTCAAACTATCGCATCGAGACGGTCGAGACGAGCAATCCACTCGCTGGTACACCAGAACGTACCGCCCAATGCGTCATTCAGGGCCACGCACGCGCCCAGTCTGTTTGGGCTTTGCTGGCAAGGGCATCCGGGGAGATCGCAAATCTGGCTTCCACTGGGGTGAGCGACGATTGATTTCGCCGACCTTTGTTTGCAGATGGAACGCCGTCTTCGATAGAGGTCTAGGATCTACATGAATGCGTGCCTATTCGATTTGACACCAGTAGCCCGTGAAGGTGTTGCGCGAGAACGCGAAGATAAACGGAACGGTGGGGTGCATTGTCACGGGTCTGGGAATAGATTTGATCTTGCTCCGGGCGCTGAAGCCGCCTGAGAAAGCGAGTGGTCAACTGAGATTGGCATTCGATGCTCTGTGATAAACCGTCTGGCCCAGTTCGCTGAGACAACGGCGCTGCCGAAATCGGATAGTGCGTATGTCGCTGACGGCCCGCCGGCTCGCGCTGGCGGGCCGACCACCCCCTTCGAGTTCCGTATTGATTGTAGCTCGCGCCGTGTTTTACCATGGCGTTGATGGGCTGGTGGGGATCGATGGGGACGATTGATGCTCAACGATCTCGTTCAGCGATTGCCACAGCTGTCGGCATTCGGCTGGACACTTCTTTTTGGGGGACTCTTTCTCTTTATCGCGCTCTACCTGCCCTGGTGAGTTAAGCCAGAGTTAGCATCGAGGCGATTGAAACAAGGCTCGCCGGTTCACACTGGCGGCCTTATAACTTCGGCCGCCTCCAGCTTCGATCTACCTTAGCGGCCCCCTCCTTTGTTCCAAGCCGCCGATCATTCGTGAATTGGTGGGTGCTCAACCAATCGAATGAAGGCCTCGTTGGCCCCCAGTTCCATTTACCGGGCAAGTAACGATCAACGGGGCCATTCACAGACTTAGCCGCTTCCACGAAGTTCAAGCGGACGGATGAGGATGAGTCGCTCGGAGAAGATCTGGGGCGACCTTCGTGCGGTCTTCGTCCCGTTTGGGGCTCTGAGCGCGATCGGTTGACATGCTGGGCCTCCGCTGACCGCGAATAGCTTAGAAACCCGATCGGCAAGTGCTGTACCTCAAGTGCTACAGCGCCGGACCAATTGTCTGATAAAGTGACGCAAGGGGCTGACCAGTTCGCGCTGGCGGGCCTTGCCTACGTCCTAAGAGTGTCGAGCGCGTGGGCGACGAGAATGCTGATGCTGAGTACGATCAGGCAAGCGGAGAGAGCGAGCCCGGCGCTCGCATATCACCCAACGTGATCTTCAGCAGGGATGCTCGCTTCGAGCCTGGAACGAACTGAAGGGGGCGCCTTAGCGTTTTAGCCGTTGCCGCGTCGGCCCATTGCTAGATTGTGGGCGAGCATCTGTACTGCGGTTGGCGGCAACTGGATGCCGGAGAGCTTCCAACCGTTGCCTTCAAAGTGCATGCTGACCCCGCCGTCGCTATGCGCGTTGCCGAATTTGATTGCGAACTCGACAGGCTTGGTCGGAGAGATACGCTTTAGCGTTTCGAACACGCTGGACGCATCAATCTCACTGAGCCGGTACATGGTTGCGTTAGTGTCGCCGGCGTTGATCTCGCCTTTGTTGAGAATCGAGGTGAGGTTTTCCGCAGTCAGCATCTTGGCAATCATGGCGTCCGCGATTGTTGCGCCATAGGTGTTCGCGGCAAGACGCTCAAGCGGCTTCACGGGCCTGTTTTGGCCCAACTGCGCGAGATAAGCCGACACGATTTGATCGACCAGAGAACGCCGCAGGCGCGTGGTATCCGTCCGGGCCAGGACTGCCGCGCCGTCTCCTGCCTTGGCTGCACTCGCCAAACCATTGAGCGATACGATCGCCGATCCGACGTAGACGCCTGCCGCGACCAACAGACCCACTAGAACTCCAAAAAACCAACGCATAACGCGACCTTGTTGTTACTTGCGTGCGCAGCTATCGCCATTTGTGATTTGAATAAGGCGGTGATCGCGCGATCGCCGATGCCGATCGCAATCTACAGTCCAATTCACGCCGGCTTTTCAGGTCTGCGGATCTATCATGCTGAATCTTGCCAAACTTTAATTTGTCGGGTCCGTTCGCACATCCGACGATTGAACCGCCGCACTGAGCGAGAGGCCGCGATGTCAGCTTTGCAAGATCCAGAGATGGAGAGGCTCTCCAACTTCTGGCGAGGGGACACCTGGGCAACCGGGATAGCGCACCTGCTGAAGTTTGAGATGGCGCCGACAGCGGCGAGCTACGATCCCGAATTTGCCTACGGCAGGGCTGCTTCGCCAGCTAGTCGGTTCATCTCGAAGCTAGGCAGGAATTTAGCTTCCAGCGCGCCGCTGTTTTGGTTCCGGGCGGTCGACGAACTGCCTCGACGAACTCCCTGCACATGAAACGCTACGAATCGTCTGCCGGCTGCCAGCACGACCATCAAGACGAAGTCACCATTCCTCTGGTCCTCTCGGGCAAAACAGTGGCTCATAAGGCGCTGGTCCGATACAGCACACAACGCATCATAGATCCCGTCCGGTCGGTCGTCAGACTTCAGTTCCACGCTTTTCGTCAGGGCCACGGCAGCATGTAGAAACGTGCTGTCCGCGACAAGCTCGTGCCGCTTCTACCTCGCCCTTGAGTGTGGACTTGCCATCTGAGGGAAAAGTCTCGGCGCAAGTTGACCAGAGCGCCTGCTTAGCCCGCATGTTCTCGAGCGCAGCAGTTCCGTTAGCGTCTACGAACGCTATCCCGCGTTCGGCTTCAGCCCTGCCGCCTGGATGCCAGCAACCGCACAGGCCTCGTCATTGTCTGAGATGTCGCCGGAGACGCCGACGGCCCCGAGCAGCGTCGTGCCGTCCATGATCAGCACGCCGCCGGGGACCGGCACCAGCGCGCCCTTGGCGATGGTGTTCACGGCGTCGATGAAATAGGCCTGCTCCTGTGCGCGCTGGAACAGGGCGCGCGAGCCCATGCCCATCGCGAGCGCGCCAAAGGCCTTGCCGTGCGCGACCTCTGCGCGCATGAGGCTGGTACCGTCCTGCGCAGCAGCGATCTTGAGCACGCCGCGCCCGTCCAAGATGGTGACGACCAGCGGCTTGAGCTTCAGCTCGGCAGACTTTGCGAAGGCGGCGTCGAGGATCTTGCGGGCGACTTCGAGCGTGAGTTCAGCCATGGCTGGGTTCCTTTGCAGCGGGAGAAGTGGATTCGGTCTCGGCGCGATCGAGGCTCATCGCCAGCACGCGTGCGACGTGAAGGGCCTCACGCTGCGTGCCATCGTGGATCTGATGGCGGCAGGAGGTGCCGTCGGCGACGACCAGCGTACTCTGGTCCGCGTGCCGCACGGCGGGCAGCAGCGACAGCTCGGCCATCTCGATCGAGGCATCATAGGTCTCAAAGCCATAACCGAAGGCGCCGGCCATGCCGCAGCAGCTTGACTCGATGGTCTCGACCGTCAGGCCGGGGACGAGGCGCAACACCTGCTCGACCGGCTTGAACGCGCCGAACGATTTCTGATGGCAATGGCCGTGGACAACCGCCTTGTCGGCGACCGTGCCCAGCGGCAGCTGCAGCCGGCCGGCCTCGGCCTCGCGCACCAGGAATTCCTCGAAGGTCAGCGCATGGGCGCCGACCGCCTTGGCGTCGTCGTCCTTGCGGAGCGAGGCGAGCTCGTCGCGCAGCGTCAGGAGGCAGCTCGGCTCCAGGCCGACGATCGGCACGCCACGCGCGGCGAAAGGCGCGAAGGCGGCCACGAGCCGGTCGAGCTCGAACCTGGCTTCGTCGACGAGACCCGCCGACAGGAACGTGCGGCCGCAGCACAGCGGACGACCGCCGCCAGACGGCTTTGGCAGATGCACGCGATAGCCGCCGGCCGCGAGCACGCGCAGTGCGGCTTCGAGGTTTTCGCGCTCGTAGATGCGGTTGAAAGTGTCGGCGAACAGCACGACTTCACGGCCGGTTTCCGGACCCACCCTGCCAGCCGGCGGCACGAAGACGTCGCTGCGGAAGGCGGGGAGGGCGCGGCGGGCGCTGATGCCGGCAAAGCGCTCGAACAGCTTCCGCAGTAACGGGCTGCGGTTGCGCAAATTAGCCAGCGGCGCGAAGCGCGACGCGAGGCCGGCATAGCGCGGGAGATAGCCGATCAGGCGGTCCCGCAGCGTCAGCCCATGCGAGGCAGCGCGCGCGGCGAGCACCTCGATCTTCATCTTGGCCATGTCGACCCCGGTCGGACATTCGTGGCGGCAGGCCTTGCATGAGACGCAGAGTTTCAGCGTCTCCATCATCTCGTCCGAGGCCAGCGCATTCGGGCCCAGCTGGCCGGAGATGGCGAGCCGCAGTGTGTTGGCGCGGCCGCGCGTGACGTCCTTCTCGTTGCGCGTCGCGCGGTAGGACGGGCACATCACGCCGCCCTCGAGCTTGCGGCAGGCGCCGTTGTTGTTGCACATCTCGACCGCGCCCTGGAAACCGCCGCCGGCGCCGGGATAAGCGGACCAGTCGAGCTTCGTCTTCAGCTCGCCGACGCGATAGCCGGGCCGGAAGCGGAACAGCGAGCGGTCGTCCATCCTGGGCGCATCGACGATCTTGCCGGGATTGAGGGCGCCTTCGGGATCGAAGCGCTGCTTCACCTCCCTGAAGTCGGCGACGAGACGCTCGCCGAACATGGTCTCGTGGAATTCCGAGCGCACGAGACCGTCGCCATGCTCGCCGGAATGCGAGCCCTTGTATTCGCGCACCAACGCGAAGGCCTCTTCGGCGATGGCGCGCATCGCCTTGACGTCCTTCTCCAGCTTCAGGTTCAGCACGGGCCGCACATGCAGGCATCCCTCGGAGGCATGTGCATACATCGTGCCGCTGGTCCCGTGCTTCGCGAAGACCTCGTTCAGCCGCGCAGTGTAGTCGGCGAGATGCGGCAGCGGCACGGCGCAGTCTTCGACGAAAGAGACAGGCTTGCCCTCCTGCTTCATCGACATCATGACGTTGAGGCCGGCGGCGCGGAAATCGGCAATCCCGCTCTGCAGCGCAGGCTCGGTAATCTCGACCACGCCGCCCCATTTGCGCTTGTCGTTGTTCCAGCCGAAGCCGAGATCACCCATCAGCTCGCCGAGCTGCCTGAGGCGATCCAGATTGTCGGCCTGGTCCTCTTCGGCGAACTCGACCACCAGCACGGCATCCGGATCGCCCTTGATGGCGGCGGAGATGACCGGCTTGAACATCGCGATGTCGCGGCCGAGCGCGATCATGGTGCGATCGACCAGCTCGACTGCGATCGGCTTGAGCTTAACCAGATGCTGGGCTGCGTCCATCGCCTCGTAGAAGCTGCCGAAATGGCAGACGCCGAGAGCCTTGTTGCGGATGACGGGCCACAGCTTCAGCTCGACCTTGGTGGTGAAGGCGAGGGTGCCCTCGGAGCCGACGAGCAGATGCGCCATGTTGTTGCGCACATTGCGCGGCGTCAGCGCATCGAGATTGTAGCCGCCGACCCGGCGCTGCACCTTCGGAAAGCGCGTTGCGATCTCCTCGGCCTCGCGGGCGCCGAGATCGAGCATGTCGCGGAATAGGGCCCGCGCGACGTCGCTCGCATCAAAGTCGGAGAGATCGCGCGGCACCTCGCCGAATCGCATCAGCGTGCCGTCCGCGAGCGCGGCCTCCATCGAGAGCGTGTTGTCACGCATGGTGCCGTAGCGCAGCGAACGGCCGCCGCAGGAATTGTTGCCGGCCATCCCGCCGATGGTGGCGCGCGAGGCGGTGGAGACGTCGACCGGGAACCAGAGGCCGTGCTTTTTGAGCTGGCGGTTGAGATCGTCGAGCACGATGCCGGGCTCGACCACGCAGGTCCGGTCCGCGACGTCGAGCGCCAGGATCCGGTTCAGGTGTTTTGAGAGATCGACCACGATCCCGTCATTGACGGTCTGGCCGCATTGCGATGTGCCGCCGCCGCGCGGGGTGACCTTCCGCCCGTCGTCCCGGGCGATCGCCAGCGCCCGCAGCGCCTCGTCCATGCTGCGCGGCACCACCACGCCATAGGGCATGATCTGGTAGAACGAGGCGTCGGTGGCGTAGCGGCCGCGGCTGAAGGCATCGAACAGGACGTCGCCGGTGATTTCCCGGGCCAAGCGAGCCGCCAGGCTGTCCTTTTGGGCCGATTCCAGTGTTTTTCCGGCCACTTTCGCCGCCATGATCCGCTCTCGCCTGTTCGCCGGCACCGTCTTGCCTACCGTCACGTCCCTTGGCAAGGCGAGCCCTGCTTCTTGTGCATTGACGGACCCCGCGGGGCGAGGGACAAGCCCGGCGAATAGTGATATGCGAGCGGCTCGCCGGAGCCCTCGTTCAGGCCAACAAAGCTATAAGCCAAGACAGCTTCAAAGGCAGCTTCAAAGACCGGGAAGGACGCCCATGACCGTGCACACTGGAAGGCATTTCCTACAAATTCCAGGACCGACCAACGTACCCGACCGGGTGCTGCGGGCGATGGACATGCCGACGCTGGACCATCGTGGTCCGGAGTTCGCCGAGCTTGGTTTCGCGGTGCTGGCCTCGATGCAGCGGGTGTTCCGCACCAAGCAGCCCGTGATCATCTTCCCCTCGTCCGGCACCGGCGCCTGGGAAGCGGCGATGGTCAACGTGTTCTCGCCCGGCGACAAGGTCCTGATGTGCGAGACCGGCCAGTTCGCCGTGTTGTGGCGCGGCATCGCCGACAAGTTCAAGCTCGACGTCAACTTCATCCCGAGCGACTGGCGCCATGGCGCCGATCTTGCCGAGATCGAGAAGCGCCTTGCCGCCGACAAGCAGCACGCGATCAACGCGGTTTGCGTCGTGCACAACGAGACCTCGACCGGCTGCGTGACGCCGCCGCTGGAGGTGCGCAAGATCCTCGACCGCGTCAAGCACCCGGCGCTTCTGATGGTCGACACCATCTCCGGCTTGGGCTCGATGGAATATGAGCACGACGCCTGGGGCATCGACGTCTCGGTCGCGGGCTCGCAAAAGGGCCTGATGCTGCCGCCCGGCCTCGGCTTCAACGCCGTCTCGGAGAAGGCACTCGCTGCGGCCAAGGCGAACCCCGGCATGCGCTCCTACTGGGACTGGCAGGAAGTCATCAACTTCAACAAGCTCGGCACCTTCCCCTATACGCCCGCGACCAATTTGCTCTACGGCCTGCGCGAGGCGGTCAAGATGCTGGAAGAGGAAGGGCTCGAGAACGTCTGGACCCGTCACAAGCGCCACAGTGCAGCGACGCGCGCGGCGGTCAAGGTCTGGGGCCTGGAGACGCAGTGCGCCGATCCTGCCGCACACTCGCCTGCCCTGACTGGCGTGCGCGTGCCGGAGGGACATGACGCCGACGCCTTCCGCAAGGTGGTGCTCGAAAACTTCGACATGTCGCTCGGCACCGGGCTGAACAAGGTCAAGGGCAAGGTGTTTCGTATCGGTCATATCGGCCATTTCAACGATCTGATGCTGATGGGCACGCTCGCCGGCGTCGAGATGGGCCTGGACCTTGCAAAGATCCCGCACCGGAGCGGCGGCGTCCTGGCGGCCATGGACGTTCTGAAGGGACGCGACGCGGTGCCGATGACCAAGGCCCAGGTGGCTTAAAGGCTCGGGTGGCCTGAATATGTTCTGCTGAACCAAAGAGAGCGCGCGATGAACGCACCGACGACTGCTAACGAAGACCTGCTCTACTCCGTCCAGGACGGCATCGCGCGGATCACCTTCAACCGCCCCCAGGCGCGCAACGCAATGACCTTCGCCATGTATGACCGCATGGCGGAGATCTGCCAGGAGATCAACGCCGATCGCTCGATCAAGGCGCTGATCCTGACCGGCGCCGGCGACAAGGCCTTCGCCTCCGGCACCGACATCTCGCAGTTCCGCGCCTTCAAGACCGCGCAGGATGCGCTCGACTACGAGGCCCGCATCGACCGCGTGCTCGGCACGCTCGAGCAGTGCCGCGTGCCCGTGATCGCGGCGATCGCCGGGGCTTGCACCGGCGGCGGCGCCGGCATTGCGGCTTGCTGCGACCTCCGTATCGGGACTGAATCCACGCGCATCGGCTTTCCGATCGCGCGCACGCTCGGAAACTGCCTGTCGATGTCGAACATCAGCCGCATTGTCTCGCTGGTGGGACCTGCTCGTACCAAGGACCTGATCTTCAAGGCGCGCCTGGTCGAGGCGTCGGAAGCGCTGGCTCTCGGCCTGCTCAACGAGGTCGTGCCCGACGTCGAGACGCTTCAGCGTCGCGCCGACGAGACCGCAAGGCTCGTGGCCGGCCACGCGCCGCTCACGCTCGAAGCCACCAAGGAGGCGGTGCGCCGCATCCGCCGCACGCTGTCGCGCGAGGAAGGCGAGGACCTGATCCTCAAGGCTTATATGAGCGAAGATTTTCGCGAGGGCATGGACGCGTTCCTCAATAAGCGGACGCCGAACTGGAAGGGCAGATAGCGCGGTGTTCGCTGTTGGCTTCGTCCAGAGCATCGCGCAGGCGTAAGCCTGGGCGCTCGGACGCTATACCGGAATCTGACTTTGCGTGGGACCTGCTTGAGGTCAATATCAGTGGGCCGGAACAGAAGGCGCATTTCCAGCAAGTCGCGCGACACGCTGCCAATAGCGGTCTGCGACACTCGGCTTGCGCGGTCTTGCGAATGTGACGCCTCGCCTTGCAGGAGAGAGACGAGCATTCGACCTTGAGGCCAGCGGTGTTCCCAGAGATGATCCAACTCAGTAGAGCAAAGCAAAGCTGCCCGATGCTCTGAGCGATCTCAGGGCGTGAGGTCAAAGATCCCTGTCGATCCGCAGCCGTAACGCAGCGGGCCGGCGTCAAATCATGCTGGTGTCCACCGAGTTCTTCACGTGAAGAGCCCGCCGCCGGACTAGCTAGGTTATTTATTCTAATCCGTTGGCCGCGAGGCCTGATTGATGCTGCGATAAGAAATAGACCTCCGAGGGGCGCAGGTCGATGTGCCGTGAGCATGGTCGCACGGCGCTTGCCGTACGATCCTTGCCGCCGATCAAGGCGGCTGCGGATCTTTTGCCGCACGTCTGCGACGCTCAGAGAGTCGATGTCACCTCTCGTCAAGGTGCTGGAGTCTTTGCGCTGCCACTTTTCATAGGCCTGCAGGTGGCGGGCATTTTGCGCCAGCAGAGCTGGATCGGGTTCGCTCTTCCAGGAAGAGCCGTCAGGCAGGCTTTCCAGTTCGTCGATCGTTTCGTACTGCGAACCGACGGTCGGCCTCATATCCACGCTAGCGGCCACGCCGCGAGCGTCATTGACGGACCCCGTAACGGGGAGCGGAAACGCGGAAGTGGCTCCGCGAAATTGCCTGGCTGGACCAGAACAGTATTCGGGCACACAAGGTCTGAAACCGACTGCAAATCGTCTTCGCTGGCTGCATCCACTCGCGGGGAAACCTCTTCAATGGGCACGTCGACGCCCGCACAAGCCAAGTTCGCGTCGAAGTCGGCAAGGAATTTTGCTGAAACCGCGAGCGGATCATGACGCGCGATCGCCGCGTTGAATTCGGAAAGAAACGCCCGCGAAATGATGTCTCGGGCCGCGGCAGAGGGGGATCGATTGATCATAAACACGCCTTCGTCGGCGGCCGCGATCGCCATCAGGTCGGCGAGCCGCGCGCCTCCTTCGACCACCTAAGCCGGCTAGTCAAGCTGGCGCACGAACCGCGTGACGATCGCAGCATCTTCTGAACTGCCGGCATCCGCGATCCTGAATGCGCGACCGTCGAAGGCAACAGACGTCCCGGTCAACGACACCGTCGGCAAGCCCGATGGCGCATCCATGTCGCTTTCCAGTTCATAGCCCACCTCCGGCGCCGCATCCGTGAAGCGCTTCCGGAGTTTGGCGGCCTCCTGATCACTGACACGATACATGGCCGCGTTCGTCACGGTCATGCTCGCAACCTCCGGCTCGGGAGCAAGCTTAGGCACCTTGCGATCCCGCCTCAACTGGCGTCCCACCCTCAGCTGTTGGACCTTCTCGACTACCTGCCTTCGTTCCGGATGCAAAACGCCGCCCGCGGGAGGCGCTCCTCCGGAGCGCCGGCTCCCTTCACATAGTTGGGACGCGGGTCGACATACGCTTCAACGCCAAGGATCGCACAACCTAGCGTCAGCCCGGCCGCAACCACGGCGCGCACGTACCTCCCGCCATCGCGCCTGAACGCCTGAACAGCGTGTTCCAGCTACGCGCCTTCAGGCCGAAACCATCACGCTCCAGCACGCGTTGCGCCAGCCAGGCGTGAGCGTGCGGGTTCGGTTCGTCGTCGCTCGCCGTCACGCACTCTACGTCGAGCCGTACCGACATCCCGAGCGCGACGAACGGCAGCAGCGTAAACGCTGCGAGGGGTAGCAGCAGCGCGCGAGGGACGGCGCGCGGGAGAGCAAAATCGAGAATTCTGCCTTCGTGCGCGTTCCGCCGCGTTTCCCTGAAAGCGGCCTCCTGGAGAAAATTCTCCCACTCGGCAAACCCCGCGGACGCGCCCGTCGGCAGCAGCACGACGCCTCCGACACGAAAACCGGCATAGCGCCGGTAATCGACGCGCCCGAAGCGATCGTGCGCGGCCGCGCAGGTTTGGTAGGCGAACCGCGCGAGCGCCGTATAACCCTTGCTGGACAGTACAACCGAATAGTAGATCGAGCTAAACGACACGAAATTCCCCGAACGTATCGCGCCTGCAAGTCCCGACGACCGATTCAGGGGCCGCTGACGGCTGCTCCCTCGTCATTCGAGGGAAATCCGCGCCGCCTACTTTTAGCGGAAGGACCGGGAGACTTGGTCGCGCAGAGGTCTGGTCAAGTACGGCATACAGCCCGCTCGCCGATATCTGTCGAGATCAAGCCCACTCCGCAAGACATTGACCGGGTGCGCCGCAGGTAGGCGCGTGTAGCCAGACAACGTGATCTGACACGCTGGCCTACTGGTCCTGGGCCCCCGCGGCGCGGGACGTGCACGTCGAGTTCCACCTTCGACTTAGGACCGGGCGGCAGCCGGCTGTCGTACATCTTGTCGGGCAGTCATCGCTATTCCTCTTGCCGGCTCGAAGTGATCATTAGCAAGAGGCCTCCCACGGGAGGAAACAACGCCAAGAGAATAAGGCGCAGCATGCTGAAATCGTCGGCAGTTGGCTTGAGCTTTCCAGCAGTGATCCACGCCACGATCTTGATGGCCGCTTCGGTTTGCGGGTCGGCACTGTTTTCGGCCGAGCTCACCGCGGCATTGCGCTCGCGTCGACGATCCCTCTCGTCTTGTTCGCGCTCGCGGCAGAACCGGCCAGCCCCGCTCCTGCATTCCCGCTCGCGTGACGCCTCGGCGTCACGCAACGCTTCCTCCGCCCTCGTCACATTGCGCGCGATTGACGCGCGCTCAAGCTTCACGTTCGCGAGGTTGTCGGAAGCGAACCCGATGCCGGCTAGGACGACATACACAAAGGCTACCAACCAGACTATCCAAGACGCGCTAGCCACGGCCCGCTGGCGAGCCCGCCAAAGCTGGACGGATTTTGAGGGCACAGCGAAGACAATGAGATCTGCGGCGACGCCCACAGCCAAGTACAGACCTCCGGCGACATCGCTCGAACCGAGTGACTGGCCGAACGAACCACTGATCGTAGTGCCAGCGCCGCCGAGGACGAAGGCGGCGGCCGTCAAGAGGTACGATTTGATCGACCACCAGAGCGTGACGCGACTGTGTGATGCCGTGACGTCGGGCGCGACGTTCGCCGTGACGTCGGGCGTGCCGTTCGCCGTGACGTCGCGAGTGCCGTTCGGCGTGACGGCCGGCGTGACGCTAGCCGTGACGGCTGACGCAACGGCGGGCTTGACAGCGCTGGATCGGATTTCTGCGCGGACATTGGGCGGGACAGCCGACGCATTTTCGCGCTGCGGCAAGCGCGCGCGCCAGGCGCGTGTCCGTTCGGCGCCCGTTTTGGGTCGGCTGGGTTGATCCGGCGGGGGTGCTGATTCAGTGCTGTCAATCATCAGAGCTCCTATCCGTTTTGATGGCCAGGCAATCGGCTAGGTCATCCTTGAAGCTGCGCGGACGACCCGTCTCGCGTCCCGCGGAGTTGTTTTGGTCAAGCCCGCATCTGACGCTTGTGATGACGATGGGGAGCCGTTGAAGCCCCCATCGACAAACAGCTCCATGAATTATCTTCGCAGCTGGACCGGTTAGCTCACATTCGGTCCACGCTTCGACCAGACGCGAACCCCGTCCATGGGTCATTCTTGTTGAGTACGCAACGCGCCCCCAACCCAGTCTGGGCCGGTCAAGTCACGATCGTAGGGGCAAACAATTCCTTGAAACATGCAGCTAGGGCTGGCACGCGGAAGCGGCTCCAACCCAGTGTTTTCGGGCTTTCACAGGCGTTCGCTGACCATGTTTAGGCGCTACCCGCGGGGACGCGAGACCGCAATTCCACCGTGCCATTCGCAACGAAAAATCGCGTCTTCAAAGCTGTGGAAGAATGTGAGAACTATCGGTGAAGCCACTTCACACCGTCCACGGCCGCCGGCGCGGTGGCTCCGATCATCGTTAACGCCCCACCACGTGATCCAGCGCCGGCAATCGACAGCCGCGGTGATCGACGCGCTCAACCACGAACAGCATGATGTCCAGCGGGCGGATCGAGAACCGGATTGCGCGGTTGGATCCTGGTCTGCTCTCACCGCGATCAATTCTCTTTGCCGCCTGCTCCAAAGAGGCCAGATCTCGGGGCTTGAATGACGCCGATCGCAGAGTGATGGCTTGCCTTGGAGCAAGGCGAAATCGGGGCGCTTGATACATCTAGTGAACCGACTGGATGTAGTGATGCTGGAAAAGTTCTGCTTCCGACTTGCAGGCCTGGGCCCGAAGCTTTCTCCGACAAAGGAGACAGCACCTGTGGCTTATCAGTTCATTCACATCGAGCGCTACGGTCGTCAAGGCGCGCACCAGAAAAAGTCGTCGGCGCGCAAGCGGTCGATGTATGACATCCGCGACGAGATGATCCGCGCGCAGCACGCCTGCCCCCACGTGGCTGATCCGAAACCGCCGGGCATCCTGCTCGGCAAGGCTCCGGAGGAGGCGATTGCCATCGCAGCCGAGCGCGCCGCCACGGCCGTGGACAAGATTGGGCGCAAGTTGCGATGCGATTCGCCTGTCGTCGTGATCGGTGTCGCGAGCTGGCCTGAGTTGGTGTCGGACGTCATGGCTGACCCGGAAAAGCGGGCCGAGTACGCGCGGTGGCGCGCCAAGACGATCGCCTGGCTCAAGGCGCGTTGGGGGGACGATTTGGAGAGCGTGGTCGAGCATATGGACGAACCCCGACCGCATATTCATTTCGTGGTGGTACCCAAGCTGGATGACGCGCGCCGACTTCAGATCCAGAGCGCCCATCCGGGTGAGCGCGCCGCGGCTGAATGCAAGAATGCCGGCGGTAGCCCGAGCAGGCAGCGGGCCGCCTATGTCGATGCAATGATTGATCTGCAGGGCGACTACTATGACAAGGTTTCCGCGTGCTGCGGCCTGACGCGCTTGGGGCCCCGCCGGCAGCGCCTCACGCGGAAGGAATGGGTCCAGCAGCAGCGCCAGGCCGAAGCGCTGGGCGAGGCACGCGCGAAGCTCGAGAGCTGCAAGAACGAGGTGATGGCGCGGACCAGGGAGTTCGTCAATGACCGCATCGCGGCAGCCGACGCCGAAGCGCAGAAGAAGCTCAAGGTTGCCGCACAGCAGTCGGCTGAGCGCTTTGAGACGCTGAAGCAGAAGGCCATCGAGCACATCTCGGTTCTGCGCCGGAAGGCGGTGAAGCTCGAAATGCAGCTCTCCGCCAAGGACGCGGTCATTGCGGCCCAGGAGGAGCAGCTCAAGTCGCTCCAGGCCTCGCTCGGGGCGCTCGGCATCAATCAGGGTATGATCATGTAGAGCCCCCTTCCTGGCCTTCGTCTTACGCGCCGGCATGTCTGCCGGACGCGGCAAACGGTCCAGCTAGCCACGGGTATGAACTTCGTTGGCGGCCCGCAGGGATTTCCGACGTTCGAAATCACTGCCGGGTGCCGCGCGGCAGGTTCGAAAGAAACTACCGCGCGCCCGCACCGCACACGCATCTCGCGTGACCACGGGAGCCGCTTCGGACTCCTGCGCGATATCATGGAAAGCTCGAGGCGTGAGCCCCTCAAGGCATGGATTGCAGCTGCCGGCGGAGGGGGATGCAGCTCGCGGCCCCCTCGCTTCCGTTGCTCCGACCACATCCCTTGCGTTTCCTGATCTTGGTTGAGTCGTCTGTGAAGAACTGACGCGGCGCCCGGCTCAAGCGATGTTTTGAGCCGGGACGGTCTCGATGAAGGCTCGGATGATGACACGCAAGAGCTCTGCGAGCCATCTCAGGAGCAGGCCGAAGTTGTAGCCGGCGCCGGCGAGAGCAGCGTTGATGCGGTTGCCGACGCGGCCTTTGAGATGGTTGCGCTCCATGCGGTGCTCGGCCTTGACGTGGCCGATGACGGGTTCGACAGCCGCACGACGCTTCATCCCGCGTCGGATCGAAGCCGTGACGCGACGGACCTTTCCCGAGATCCAGACCCTGAGCCGGTGCGGGTTGTTGTGGCCGCGGTACCCCTTGTCGACGTGGATGCGGCGGGCCTCCACGCCGTACTGCCGAGCCGGTAATGGTTTGCACCTCTGAATCTGCCGACCGACCATCGCGGTAGCACCGAAAATGGAGGTCTGCAGGCGCGAGGAGGATGCCCGGCGGCCGAGACACGCTTCCCATGCGTCGGGGATTCAGCTTTCAACTCCGGAGTCTCCATTGAGCAGACCTGAAGTTCATTCGGGCTCCTTGAAAATGGAGCGTCGAGCAATCGTGCAAGTTGCTACTTGCACCGCCTATGCGGACAGGGTGACCTTTCGATTGCAGTGGACTTTGTCAAGCGGGCCTTGCCGCCACCGCTCCTGATCGGATCTCGTAGCACTTGCTGCCGAACCAAGCCGGACCTGACGCCAAATAAAACTGTGGAAGCGGCTGGCAATCTCAGTTCGTCCGAACATCCGAGATCCAGTCAAAATTCGTTACTCTCCTGGATACTCACGCATTGATCGTCTGCGAGTTCACTGGCGAAATAGTCCACAGCAGTGCTGCTGATCCCTCATAAACGGCCTCTAAGCGCCGTCTTGACGGTTGTGTGCAATCGATCGCTCTCTACGGACAGCTTGCCAAATGCGAAGACGTTTTCGCATTTGAACGGTGGTGGCCGGACGGTGATGCATAGCATTGGGATTTCTTGACTTCTCGTTCTCGGTGCGACGCAATTGTTTTCGATGTGAAACGTTTGTGTCAGACCTAGTCAGGAGTACTCACAGATGAATGCAGGCGAAGAAGCGCAATTCAACTACGACAGCGTTCTTGAGCATAAAGAGGAGCTGCGTCAGCTCGAGGATGAGATCAAGGCGGGGACGAAAGGACATACGAAGACTGCAATCGCCTTCGGTGAAGCTTTTCTAAAGGCGAAGAAATGGCTGGAACACGGAATGTTCTTGTCTTGGTGCGGCGCCAGGACGTGCTATTCGCTGCGGAAAGTAGAGATGTACATGAATCTCGCCGAACTCAATCGTGGCCTCACCCCCAGCGACCAAGAGGCTTTATGCCATCTCTGCTCGAGCGCTGCCTGTGAACTTGCCCGCCCCAGCGTCGACAAATCGGACGTGAAGGAGATCCTGTCGCGCGCGATAAACGAGCGGTTGACGGTCGAGTTCGTGAAAGCGTTCGTTCGGCGCGACAAGACCGAGACAAAAAGCGAGACCCAAAGCGATGCCGACGAAGCGGCACCCGAGTCGGAATCCTTGCAATCAGTCGCTACGTTCTTGCAAGCGCTCGAGCCCCCTCAGAGGGAGTCGTTGTGGCAGTCTTTGCGTGGCAAGCCCGAATCGCAGGACCAGCGCTTCATGAAAAGCCTTCGCTCTCTCCTCGCTAAAGAGTTTAGCAAAAAGCCTCGCTAGGAGGAGGCCGGCAAGTCCCTGAAGTTCGTGCGCGAAATACCTCTGGATTTTGCGTTGTCTCTGATACCAATGAAACAGCCGAACAAAAGCCCAATTGGGATTGTTCGGCTGTTTCGTTTTGGATTTCCGTAGCCTTGCCGGGTTCGATATCGCTACCCGTCGCGGCGGCGGCACTTCACGCAGCTTTCGTCGCGAAAAGGGGGCTGAAAACTTCGCTCTGAGGGCGGCAGAAGCGTCTGCTGGTGATCGCCGCCTGCGTCCTGAGAACTACGTCCCGATCCCGGAGGATGCCGAGCCGAGGCTGTTGCAAGTCGGCGTGTCCTCAGAGACGAGACGCTGCAGCGATATCGTCACGGCGACGAACGGCGTGTTTGTCTTTCAGGGGCGTTCGGACAAGCCGCGAGATGTGCAGGATGTCGTCCCTATCGTTCCGAAGTGAATTGATTTGTTCGGTGGAACAGGTTCGATCCGCTGTCGTTGATTGGCTCCGAGCCAGGATCATAGCTCGCTCGGCGGGCAGCATTGCTCCCGACTGCAAGCGAGAAAATTGAGTTGTTCGCATTTTGATGCCCACTCTGCGGCGTCGAAGTGCCATCGGGTGAGCGGGATGCTCGATGCCGACAACGCGATGCCAACAACGCAGCTTCTTCGATTCGGTTGCCCATCACCGCGACGATGAACACTTCCGTCAGCAGGATCCCGTGTGTTCGAATGCGCGCGAGGCGCCTTCGGCGGTGTCGTTGGCGAGGATGACGAGATCGACATCGTCCGCAAAGCGTGATGACCTTTGATCTTTGATCGGGGCCACGTAGTACTGGAGAGTCGGGCAACATCTGTCCCCTCATGCTTGGGGGGCCTCCCGAGCAAAGGCCGCCGCAAGTGCAGCTTCGATGGCAGCAAAGTGTTCGATCGGATGGGCGATATGACGGTCGAGCCAGGCAAGACCCAGCATCTCTGTGCCGGGGTCTCCCCACTGGGTGCGGCCAAGGATGTGGGACATCACTAATCCCGATGCGCGATCGCCATTGAGGGTACAGGACAGGAGAGCAGTCATGCTGATGTCGGCCGGAAGCGTCAGTTCGCGCAGCGGAATCAGGGAAAGCGCGACCTTGACCGCAGCCGCGGGGTCGCCCTCCAGCGCAGCCGCAACATCCTTCCCGCCGCCGATGATGGCAAGATTCTTTAGCGTGGCGCGCAGGAGGAGGCGTTCGGTGTTGCGGAAGAAATGGGGCGGCAGCATCCGCCACCAGGTGAGCGGGTTCGGGTCCTCCGGGGTGTATGGCCGGGGATGGCTGCGCATGGGCGTGGCGGTGTTCAGTTCGTAGACCTGTCGCATATTGAGCTGCTCTCCTCTTCTCTCGATGCTTTTTCGCCGGTGCCTTGAGGGCTGGCGCAGTGGGCCGCGGTCAGGACTTCGCCTCGTAACCACGGGACAATCAGAGCGATGCAGATCGATCGGCATCGCATCGGCAGGGTCGCTGAGGATCCTGAGTATCAGGTGTGGGCGTCCTCGGGCGCACACGTGTCGAACGCGTGCAGCGCCTTCAGAACCGCCTTGTCGGCGGCGGTGAAGCCTACGCGCGAGGGCGAGTGGTGCAGATGGAATTCGAACCACGACGCGCAAAGGTTGGCGGCGTGGACGGGGTCGAGGTCGGCGCGATCGATGATATGGCCGAGCACGAGCGCGCACCTGAGGTCGCCGTCGAGTGCGCAGTGCAACACCGCGGTCATAGCGACGTCGACGGCCGGCGAGCGCGTTCTGATCGGCATCAGCGACAGGACGAGCGCGATCGCCGCATCCGGATCGCCGTTAAGCGCCGGCGCGATGCGGCTGTTGGCTAGCGCGATTGCGACCTCATCGAGCGCGGTGCCGATGCGGAGATGGTCGGCGGCGCGGAATGCGTCGGCCGGCAGCATGCGCCACCAGCCAAGCGGAGAGCTGCCGATGCGCAGCGCGCGCATCACTGGAGAGGCTGCAGGATCCAGCACCGCATCATCGCCGCGGTCTGCCTCGAGGGGCTTGCGCTCCGGCATCGTGGGGAGGTTCGACATGAGCTCTCCTCCCTATTCCGCAACCACGATCTGCTCGGCGTAGCGCGGGCGCACCCAGTTGGTACTGCCCATCGTGGCGCCGGTCAGAAACTTCGCCGCGATGGCCGGCGAGCGGAAACAGATGGCCGCCCCGAGGCGCAGGCGGTTGTCCACGCCGGGAATCGGCACCATGATCTCCGCGAGCTGCTCGGGGAGCATACTGATCGACCGGCCGTTGGCGCTGGGGTTGATTGCGGCGCGGACCTCGGAGCCAGCCAACACGACGAAGCCTTCGGCGCCGTAGTAACCGCGTGCCCAAAGACCGGCGTCGGCAAGCGCGAGCTCACCGCCAAGGTGTGGCACGGCGTCCACGTCGATCTCCGCCGTCTCTTCGATCGCCGGGACGATGGCGCGATCGGCTTCGGCCGCGGCGGGGGGCCGGCTCGCCGGCGTGGTGTGAAAGACCCGGCAGCCGGCATCGAACAGCAGGCGCAGGCTCTCGCCGACGAAGCGGCCGAGGATCGCGTGGTCCTCGCTGGACCAGGTCCGCGCGCTCGCGCAGTTGGTGACCTCGACCAGGCCGGCCTCCTCGGCGAGCTCGGTCAGGCGGTCTTCGAGGTACGGCAACGCCGTACGAAACAGCCAGTTTTCGCGCTGAGCGTGAATGAGGTAGACCTCGCCCGCTATGTCCTGCGCGGAAGCCGTGGCCTGCTGGAGGGACGCGTTGTCTATCCACCGGCTTTGGCCGATATAGACCTCGCCCTGGCTCGCGAGCACGTAGCAGGCGGCGAGGCTCTCGCGGACCACCGAGTAGCGTTCGGCCATGCCGAGCGGGAAGACGGTGACCAGGAGAAGGCCAGCCGGATCGCGTATCTCGCGCAAGCCCTCGATACCGCCGTAGGGGCGGTGAACGGTGTGCGTCGAGGGCTCCTGCACGATGAGGGTGACCTCAGGAGTAGACGAATTAATATCCATGATCGCTCCTGATGAGCGATCGAAAGGGCCGACGTCGGCGGACCGGAATGGCAGCTTGCCGTCCTGCGCGAAACGACCGCAGGCGGTAGGCGCCATGGCTTTGCGCGGTCGCGCGCCTCCCGGTCGCTTCCGAAAGGCAGATCGCCCCCGGAAAGAGAACCGGAAAAACCGTGAACGCACGCGCAGGCTACCGGCCCGACCTCCCAGGGGACTAGCCGTCCCACGGTGTCGCGCCTTGCGATCGCCGTTAGCCGATGGACGGGGTGATGGTGCGGAAGGACGTGCGGGATGCCGCGGGCGCACCTGCGGGCACGCGCGCGAGGCCGCTGGCCCCGGCCACATCGGACCGGACGGGGAGCATCAAAGACGAGGGGAAAAAGTGCGGCGAATCGGCGTAATACTGGCTCTTAGCCATGACTGACTCCTCAGAAGTCTGTTGTGGTTAGGCCGCGGTCGGTGTTGGTAGCGCCGGCCGTCGGCCGCCTTTGCGCATATTGCGCATCCGCCTTATAACATCTTGTTCACGAAAAGTTCCAGAGGGTGTGACTGGGGCCGACCGTCGTTCTGCGATCGTGGTTAACAAGGGCCGACTTTCGTCTCCGACAGTGCAGCCGACTTTGCGATCGAACCGACGAGTGCTCGGTCGTTCAACATCTACGGCAAGTCGACGAACCTGCGACGAGACAGGTCCCGATCGGCGCGGGAGTCTTCGAGCTGCGCGCTTCACAGAGACCGTTGCTGCGCACCTGGAATTTTGACACCCCGGTCGGTGTTCCTCATTTCCGCGCGCATAAGCCAGTCCGCACGTAGCAGGCCCAATTCCGTTGGTCGAAAGTCATAGAAGGTGCGACCCGCATCGACTTGAACTTGCTGTCGATATCCGCAACAACAACCCCAACAAGCTTAACAAGAAGCGAAGGGAAGAGGCTGTGCGAAATTCAGTGGCCGCCGCTTGCGCTGCAGCGGCGTTGTTTGTGGGGGCGCCGGCCTTTGCCGGCTGGGAACCGACCAAACCCGTCGAGATCGTGGTGGCCGCGGGCGCGGGCGGCGCCTCCGACCAGATGGCGCGGATGATGCAGGCCGCGATCCAGAAGAACAATCTGATGAAGCAGCCGATGGTCGTCTCGCTCAAGGGCGGCGCGTCGGGCGCGGAAGCGCTGATGTACATGAAGTCCAGCGAGGGCGATCCGAACAAGGTGCTGATCGCCTATTCGCTGATCTACATGTTGCCGCTGTCGGCGAAGATTCCGTTCAACTGGCGTGAGCTGACCCCGGTTTCGGTGATCGCGCTCGACCAGTTCGTGCTGTGGGACAACAGCGCAGGTCCCAAGACGGTGAAGGAGTTCGTCGCGGCCGCGAAGGCCGCCAGCTCGCCCTTCAAGATGGGCGGCACCGGCTCCAAGCGCGAGGATCACGTGCTGACCGTGTTCCTCGAGCAGAAGACCGGCGCGAAGTTCTCCTATCTGCCCTACAAGTCCGGCGGCGAGGCCGCGACCCAGCTCGTCGGCAACCACACCGAATCCAACGTCAACAATCCATCCGAAAATCTCGAAGTCTGGCGCGCAGGCCAGGTGCGTCCGCTCTGCGTGTTCGACAAGGAGCGCATCTCCTACTCCAGCAAGGTGACGGACACGCAGTCCTGGGCGGACATCCCTACCTGCAAGGAGGAGGGCGTCGACGTCCAGTATCTGATGCTGCGCGCGATGTTCCTGCCCGGCAAGGTCACGCCCGAGCAGCAGGCGTTCTACGTCAACCTGTTCCAGAAGGTGACGCAGACCGCGGAGTACAAGGACTACATGGAAAAGCAGGCGTTGAAGCCGATCTTCCTCACCGGCAAGGACATGGTGCAGTTCCTCGAGGAGGACGACGCGCAGAACAAGGCGCTGATGACGGAAGCCGGATTCGTCGCGAAGTAGCTGTCTCTCCTCCGTCTCTCCGTTCTTACGGGAGCGCGACGAGCTTCGCTCGCGCTGGGAGGGTTGGGGTGCGGGGCTCTCTCCGCGAGTCCAATCCTCACCGTCATCGCGGAGACTCCCCCCTCACCCCAACCCCTCTCCCCGCAAGCGGGGAGAGGGGGGAACTGAACGCAGTTCGTCCCTAACCATGTCCCAAACCGATCTTGAAATCGTCGTCGACGATCCGACCGCTCCCGAAGACGACTCGCCCGCCGTCGTCAGCTCCGGTACGATCGAGATCGTCGTCTGCCTGCTGCTGTTGGCACTTGCGGTCACGCTCGGCTACGACAACTGGCACACCGGCGCTTCCTGGGATTCGACCGGGCCCGAACCCGGCTATTTCCCGTTCTATCTCTCCGTCATCCTTGCCGGCGGCAGCCTCTACGGTCTGGTCGCGGCGCTCATCACACATCGCGAGGCGGCCTCGACTTTCGTCACGCGTGCGCAAGCGCGCCGCGTTATGGCGGTGTTCGTGCCGACGCTGCTGTTCTGCCTGGTGACGCAGTTCCTCGGCCTCTATGTCGCGAGCTTCCTCTTGATCGCAGGCTTCATGCGCCTCGTCGGCAGGATCGCGCTGTGGAAGTCGCTGCTCACCGCCTTCCTGTTCACGGCGATCATGTTCGTTACTTTCGACGTCGCCTTCGACGTCATTATGCCGAAGGGGCCGCTGGAAGCGGCCTTCGGTTACTAGGCGGATCTGCGATGGAAGCTTTAGGTCTCCTGCTTCACGGCTTCGCCGTCCTGCTGACGTGGAAGACGTTGGTGCTGATGATGGTAGGGCTGGTGCTCGGCATCTTCGTCGGCGTGCTGCCCGGACTCGGCGGCCCCAACGGCGTGGCGATTTTGTTGCCGCTCACTTTCACGATGGATCCGACCTCGGCGATCGTGATGCTGTCCTGCATCTACTGGGGGGCGCTGTTCGGCGGTGCGATCACTTCGATCCTGTTCAACATTCCCGGCGAAGCCTGGTCGGTCGCGACCACTTTCGACGGCTACCCGATGGCGCAGCAGGGCAGGGCGGCGGAGGCGCTGACCGCAGCGTTCACCTCCTCCTTCATCGGCTCGCTGGTCGCGGTGCTGCTGATCACCTTCCTTGCGCCGATGATTTCGTCCTTCGCATTGAAGTTCGGCCCGCCCGAGTTCTTCGCGGTTTATCTCCTGACATTCTGCTCCTTCGTCGGCCTCGGTCGCGAGGCGAAGCACAAGACCGTCATCTCGATGTCGTTGGGACTCCTGCTCGCCGGCGTCGGCATGGATACCGTATCGGGCCAGTTGCGCATGACCTTCGGGTCGGCCGAGCTGCTCCGCGGCATCAACTTCCTCGTCGCCGTCATCGGCCTGTTCGGCATCAGCGAGATACTGCTGACGATGGAAGAGCGGCTGGCGCTGCGCGGCCACGCGGCGAGCATTTCGCTGCGCGTCGTGCTGGGCGTCTGGAGGGACCTGCCGAAATACTGGGTGACGCTGCTGCGCTCCTCCTTCATCGGCTGCTGGCTCGGCATCACGCCGGGCGGAGCGATCGCGGCGTCCTTCATGGGCTACAACCTCGCCAAGCGCTTCGCCAAGGATCCCGAGAGCTTTGGCAAGGGCCGCATCGAGGGCGTGTTCGCGCCGGAGACGGCGGCGCATGCGTCCGGCACCTCGGCGCTGCTGCCGATGCTGGCGCTCGGCATTCCGGGCTCCGGCACCGCGGCCATCCTGCTCGGTGGCCTGATGGTGTGGGGGCTCAATCCGGGCCCGCTGCTGTTCGTCGAGCACAAGGATTTCGTCTGGGGCCTGATCGCATCGATGTATCTCGGCAACGTCGTCGGCCTCGTGCTGGTGCTGACGACGGTGCCGATCTTCGCCTCGATCCTGCGTGTGCCGTTCGCCGCGGTGGCGCCGATGATCGTGGTGTCCTGCGCGATCGGCGCCTATGCCATCCAGAACGCGATGTTCGACATCTGGCTGATGCTCGGTTTCGGCGTCGTCGGCTACGTCTTCAAGAAGATCGGCATTCCGCTGGCGCCGTTCACCCTGGCGCTCGTGCTCGGCAGCCGCGCCGAGGATGCCTTCCGCCTGTCGATGATCGGCTCGGGCGGCGACCTCAAGGTGTTCTGGTCGAACGGATTGGTCGGCTCGATCACGACGCTGGCGATCGCGCTGCTGTTTTGGCCTCTCATCGACGGTTTGCTTGCCCGGGTCGGATGGACGCAGCGGGCAAGGCCGGCGCCGCGCTAGTACTAAGCGCACCATCGCCTCGGCCAGGGGACGCCGTACTCTCCAGAACGGTACCGCAACTACGCTGTAACCAGCGAAGCTCTCGCTGAGAGCTACGGGCGCGAGACTGGAGATCCGTCCCCGTGCCCACCGGAGTCGCGCGGAGCTATCTTCTGATAGTAAACTCGATGAAGACGATCCCACCGGAATCGCGTTCCGTGTCCAGTACAGTCCGAAGGACAATACCGATATGAACGACCAGACTACGCCTCATCGTTCGCGCAGCACCCTCCTTGCCGTTGAAGATACCGAGTTTCTGCTTCGCGATGAGATGCGGTCGATCCGCTTCGCCCTGGAATATGCGAAGGCCGAGCTTGCCCTGCGGGATTGGGGGATTCGTTCGACCATCATCGTCTTCGGCAGTGCGCGTGTGCCGTCGCCGGAGAAGGCCGCGGCGGCGCGTGAAGCGGCGCATACCGACGCCGAAAGGGAGAGGGCGGAAAAGTTACGGCAGCGATCGGAATTTTACGGATCGCGCGGGAATTTGGCCGTATCGCTTCCGAGCGCGGCGGCGCTTTCGATCCAAAGAATAGATGGCGCGACAATGTCATCGCTACCGGCGGAGGCCCCGGTATCATGGAGGCTGCCAACCGAGGGGCGTCGGACGTCGGTGCACCAACGATTGGCTTCAACATCACCCTGCCGCACGAACAGGTGCCCAACCCCTATATTACGCCGGAGCTTAGTTTCCGCTTTCACTACTTCGCAATGCGCAAGATGCACCTGGCCATGCGCGCAAACGCCCTGGCCATTTTCCCCGGCGGATTCGGGACCCTGGACGAGATGTTCGAGCTACTGACATTGCAGCAAACCCGGAAGGCACCGCCGGCACCGATCGTGCTCTTCGGAGAGAGCTACTGGCGCAGGATCATCAACTTCGAGGCTCTTGTGGAGGAGGGGATGATTTCCGTGTCCGATCTCGGCCTCGTCGAATTTGCGGAGACCGCGGAAGACGGGTGGGCTTCCTTGAAGCGCCGCGGGCTTGCGAGCAACAGCGTGAGCTCGGTTAGCTAGGAAGAAGCAGAGCCCGGCGCGAGCGCCGAGCTTTTCGTTGGAGACGTTGAGCGAAGCGGTCACACCACCTTGGCGTTCCTGAGCCCGGCAATCTCGTCGGCGCCGAAGCCGAACTCCTTCAAAACCTCGTCCGTCTGCTCGCCGAATTCCGGCGGGCGCGCCACCATCTTGCTGGGCGTGCGCGACAGCGTCACGGGCTGGCCGACCAGGCGGATATGGCGGTCTTCGTCGTTCGGCACGTCCTGCGCGATGCCGAGATGCTTGACCTGGGCGTCCTCGAACATCTGGTCGATGGCGTAGATCGGCCCGCAAGGCACGCCGGCCTCGTTGAGTTCACGGACCCAGGTTTCGGTCGACTTCGTCACGGTGCGCTTCTCGATCTCGGCGTTGAGCGCGTCGCGGTTCTTGGAGCGGGAAGGCGCGGTCGCATAATCGGGATGGCTGTAGAGTTCAGGCGCGCCAATCGCCTGCGCGCATCGCTCCCAGATCCGCCCACCGGTGGTGGCGATGTTGATGTAGCTGTCCGAGGTCTTGAACACGCCGGTCGGAATGCTGGTCGGGTGGTTGTTGCCGGCCTGCTTGGCGACCTCCTTCTCCATCAGCCAGCGCGCGGCCTGGAAGTCGAGCATGAAGATCTGCGCCTGGAGCAGCGAGGTCTGCACCCACTGGCCTTTGCCGGAGACTTCGCGCTCGAGCAGCGCGGTGAGGATGCCCATGGCGCAGAACAGGCCCGCGGTGAGGTCGGCGACGGGAATACCGACCCGCATCGGGCCTTCGCCCGGCGCGCCGGTGATCGACATCAAGCCGCCCATACCTTGCGCGATCTGATCGAAGCCCGGCCGCTTGTGATAGGGGCCGTCCTGACCGAAGCCGGAGATGCTGCCATAGACGATGCGCGGGTTGATCTCGCGCAGGCTCTCATAGTCGATGCCGAGCTTCTTCTTCACGTCGGGTCGGAAGTTCTCGACCACGACGTCGGCCCTGGCGGCGAGGCGCTTGAACACGGCAAGCCCGCGCTCATCCTTCAGGTTCAGCGTCATCGCGCGCTTGTTGCGGTGCAAATTCTGGAAGTCCGACCCCCGCCGCGGCCCGCCCGGCTGCTCGCCCCCGGCGTCCTCGGTCAGCGCGTCGATCTTGACGACGTTGGCGCCCCAGTCCGCGAGCTGCCGCACGCAGGTGGGCCCGGACCGGACACGGGTCAGATCGAGCACGGTGAAGCGGGACAGGGCTTCCGAGGCATGCGGAAAGGGCATCGTGATAGGCTCCGGGACAGATTGCGGGCCTACCATAGTGCCGAAAGGTCATGCGGCAAGTCTGGGCCGGCGCGGATGCCGCCTGTCGAAATGCAAGTCTGACGGGGGCTGGCCTGGCGCGGCTTGTTGCGCTGCGCAATCCGGATCAGCGCGACAGGCGCTTCAGCTCGGCGCGCGCCTGCTCGGCCAGCGGGTCATCGCCGTGGCGCGCAATGAAGAGCTCGAACGCCTCCCGCGTCCCCTTCCTGCGCGCGGCCTCGTACTCCTCCGCCACCGCGACGGAAGGATCGCGGGCCATTGGCATGGAGGGGGCGCGTCCCGCCTTGACGCTTTCCTTGACGCTTTCCTTGGCACTGTCGTCCGCGTTGGCTTTCCCGACCATGACAAGCTGTTCTCCGATGGACAAATGATCCGGCCCCGCGAGCACCGCAAGGAGGCCGAATAGACCGGCCGAGAATGGGCCTAGTTTCATCATTTCCCTTACAAATCATACCCGCAGGCAGAACCTGCGGTCTGCCCCTGGCCCTTACGACTACGGAATTTGATGGCTAACACGGCATTAGGGAAGGGGGATGTGCGCGTCGGCTAAATTTAAGCCAAACGTATGACTCCCAAGCTAGAATCGCGCACCTGCGCCCCGAATCGCGCGATGCGTTGCTCCGGAGAGACCATTGGCTACCTCTGTTAACGTCAGTGCCACCAACAACGCCGAGATCGACGGCCTGCTGTCCGGCTCTAAATGGACCGGCACGATCACCTACAGCTTTCCCGACGCGATCAGCGACTACGCCAATCCCTACAGCGGCGGCAACAGCGAGCCGACCAGCTCGGGCTTCGCCCCGGCGCCAAGCCAGATGCAGGCGGCGATCAACTATGCGGTCGGACTGATCAACAGCTACACCAACGCCAACATCCAGTACGCGGGCACCAACGGCGCCGACATCATGATCGCGCAGTCGCCGGCGGCCAATCCGACCTCCTACGCCTATTATCCCGGCAACTATGCGGCCGGCGGCGACGTCTGGTTCGGGACCCAATACGATTACACGCAGGCGAAGCTCGGCAATTACTATTTCACGACTGCGCTGCACGAGCTCGGCCATGCTGTCGGCCTCAAGCACAGCCAGGAGACGGGCGGCCCCGCCAACGTCGCCGTGCCGAGCGCGCATGACGACAGCGAATACACCGTCATGAGCTACCGCAGCTATGTTGGTGCGTCGACGACGACCGGTTACACCAATGAGGCCTACGGATTTCCGCAAACCTACATGGCCAACGATATCCTCGCGCTGCAGACGATGTACGGCGCGAACTACAACACCCAGAGCGGCAATACGGTCTACACCTGGAGCCCGACCACGGGGCAGGAGTTCATCAACGGCGTCGGCCAGCTCGCGCCGGGGGGGCGGCGCCGGCGGTTCGGCCAATCGCATCTACGAGACGATCTGGGACGGCGGCGGCGTCGATACCTACGACCTGTCGAACTACACGACCAATCTGAGCATCAATCTCAATCCCGGCGCGTCGTCGGTGTTCTCCACTGTACAACTGGCCTATCTCGGCGACGGCCATTACGCCTCGGGCAATGTCTACAACGCCTATCTCTACAATGGCGATGCGCGCTCCTACATCGACAACGCCATTGGCGGCTCCGGCAACGACACGATCATCGGCAATGCCATCGACAACGTGCTGAAGGGCGGCGCCGGCAACGATACGATCACCGGCGGGGGCGGCAACGACACCATCGACGGTGGCCCAGGCATCGATACGGCGGTGTATTCGGGCAATCGGGCGAACTACGCCGTTACGTACAATTCGACGACGCAGATCTTCACCATTGCCGATCAGCGCGCTGGTTCACCCGACGGTACCGATACCGTCACGAACGTTGAGTATTTCCAGTTTGCCGATGGCACGGTTGCCAGTTGGAATTACATACCGCCTCTCATCATTGAATCATTCGGCACAACCGAACTAGTGCAGTCTGGCAACAACTATGTATTGGAGCTGATTTCCAGCGGCAACGGGCCAACTCTGAAGTCCGGCGGTGTGGCGATTGTTCTGGGACAATGTGGATCGTATGTGCCGATCGGCGCCGAGCAGACCTCGTCCGGCTATGACGTGGTGTGGAAGAATGGCAGCGCCGACCAGTACGTGGTGTGGAGCACCGACAGCAACGGCAACTACGTCTCCAGTCTGACGCCGGTGGTCTCGGGCACGAGCGCGACGCTAGAATCCTATGAGAACATTCTCCATCAGGACCTCAACGGGGATGGAACGATCGGTCCGGTTGTCACCACGACAGTGATCGAATCCGCGGGCTCGACGACACTCGCTCAGGTCGGCTCTAACTA
>NZ_LGHM01000076.1 GCF_001908185.1 Bradyrhizobium sp. AS23.2 | reverse complement strand
TTTTATTACTTGAATGATTACTTTTCCTTCTCTGCGAAGGTTCCGCTCGACGGGGGCCGCTGTAGTCAAGTGACGCGAAATCACACAAGCAATAGATGGTTTCGCTAAGGACTTGGTAATGCTAAGCAAGCTTAGGCGAGCGATACTTACTTAAATTTTAACCATTTTTACGGTGCCCAGTTGAATTACGCTGGCAAATTTGACTCCGCGATCTCTTTGGATGGCCAGAGTTCCCGCTCGCCCGCCTATGTCCATGTCGATTCGTTTACGGCCAAGGCGCACGGTCACGTGCCTGATGGCGCGTTCGTTGTTCCCGACCCGAACCTGATCTTCAACGGCGAGTTCAAGCGCGCAGGTCTCGACCTCGTGCTGTCCCATGAGGGGCACGAGTTCGTCGTTCACGACTATTTCCGGGGCGACAAGCGCGCGGCGATCGCTTCGCCCGATGGCGCGCACCTCACCGGCGACGTCGTCAACGCACTCACAGGCCACGTGCAATATGCGCAGGCGGCGCCGGGGGCTGCTGCCGCGCAGGTCATCGGCCACGTTACCAAGCTCGCGGGCAGCGCGACCGCGGTCCGCAACGGCGTCTCGGTCATCCTGAATAACGGTGACAATGTCGAGAAGGGCGATGTGGTCGCGACCGGCGCGGATTCGACACTGGGCATCACCTTCATCGACGGCACCGTGTTCGGCCTGTCCTCCAATGCGCGGATGGTGCTGAACGAGATGGTCTACGACCCCAACGGGTCGAACAATTCCTCGCTGCTCAGCCTGGTCGCGGGCACCATCACCTTCGTCGCCGGCGAGACCGCCAAGCACGGCGATATGAAGGTCGACACGCCGGTCGCCACCATGGGCATCCGCGGCACCGCGGTGCTGACCCAGATCGATTTCGTCGTTCCCTCCGGCGGCGGCGACCCGCAACCGCAGGCGAGCTTCCAGGTGCTGGTCGAGCCGAGCGGCACGACGGGCTCCTACATCCTGTTCGACAAGGTCACGCTGCTGCCGATCGCGACGGTCAACCAGGCCGGCCAGATGATCCAGATCAGCGGCGGCAACGTCTCGGTCAGCAGCGCGCTGCTGTCGCCGGACGTTCAGAAGCTGATCACGGACGTGTTCACGCTGAAGTTCACCGACAACAACAGCAACACCAAGCTGACCACGAACTTCACCGACACGATCACGCAGACTAGCGCTGGCATCGTGATCAAGACGCCGGCTGGCTACATCGCGACCGCGGTCTTCACGAACCTTAATCCGCAGGACCCGCACGGGCCGGACATTTCCACGCCGACCGTCGGCCGTTTTCCCGGCAAGCCCCTGGTTCAGAGCCTCGATCTCAATGGCAATGTGAAGTCGGTGTTCTCGCTGACGGAGCGCGCGAACACGACCGGCGACACCAAGGATTCCGATACGGTCTCCGGCCGGATCACCTTCCTCGATCAAAACCTGGGCGACCGGCCGACGGTGTCGGTGAACCTCGCCGACGCGCCGAACTATGTCTACAAGAACGCCGGTCAGCAGGACGTCACCGGCTCGCTCACTGCTCTCCAGAAGCAGGACATCGCGGCGACGCAGATCAAGATCGACGTCGTCGCCGACGCTGGCAACAACAACCACGGCTCGGCGGTCTGGACCTACACGATTCCGGACCACGTCTTCGACTTCCTCGCGGCGGGCGAAACGCTGACGCTGACCTACATGGTCCGCGTCGACAACAATTTCTCGCTCAGCCCCGAAACCTCCTTCATCCCGATCACAATCACGATCACCGGCACCAACGACAAGCCGGTGATCACCACCAGCGTCCCGATCATCACCTTCTCCGGCGGCACCAGCGTGCCGGGCGGCCCGCTCACCAGCGATGTCCCTACCTCGGGGACGCTGACCTTCAAGGATGTCGACCTCACCGACACGCATACGGTTGGAGTGTCGCACTTCAGCGCGGTCCTGCCCGACGGCCCCGTGCCCCAGAGCATCCACGACTTCCTTTCGAATGCCTTGTCGGTTTCGATTGCGGCCGGCAATGACAGCACCGGGTCTGGCACGGGAACGATTGCCTGGTCGCTGGCGGATATTCCCGTCTACCTCGCCGACTTCATCCCGAAGGGCGAAGGACTGACGTTGACCTACACCGTGACGGTTACCGATTCGCAAGGCGCGACTTCGGACCAGATCGTCACAGTCACGATCACCGGCACCGATGCTCCTGCCGTGGTGTGGATCGCGACCAGCAAGCCCGACGTCCCGCCCGGCGGCTTCTGGAAGGACGGCGCGAACTGGGAAACCGGCGCCGCGCCGACGATCAATGACGACGTTATCGTCATCACCGACCAGTTACACGGGCTGACGCCCTCCTATCCCGTCACGATCGACGCCGCGGCGTACGGCAAGTCGCTGACGATGGATGATTACGATACGACAGCGCACCACACGGCGCCGGAGGTGATCAACTATAGCACGTTGACGATCGCGGGCACGCTTACGCTCAATGCCGACGCGAAGTTCACCAACTCCGCCGATGGCCACGTTTTCGTCGGCGGCGCGATCGATGTCGAGACGATTACCAGGAAATCTGGTCTGGTCGTCACGAATACCAGCACCATTACGAATGCGGGCACGCTCACTCTGGCCGCAGGCGGCACGATCGATACCCTGACCACCATCACCAATTCCGGCACGATCGATCTCTCCGGCGGCACGCTGGCGCTGAAGAGCAGCATTGCCAACAGCGGCAACGTTACCGTCGACGCCAGCGGCAAGCTCACCGTCAACGGCGCGACAATTGACGGCGGGGCGGGCGATCGCGGGCCCGTGCTGAATGGCGGTACGAGCGATACCCCAGGCGGTACGCATGTCGCGACCAACGATTGGCCCGGCATCGGCGCGGTCACGAATAACGGCGAGCTCGATCTCACCGGCAATGCGGTTCTGAGCAACGGCATCCTGAAGAACAACGCCGTCCTCAAGGTCAGCGGCACGGGCAATGCGCTGGATTACGAGACCGTCACCAATGCCGGCACCATCGAAGTGCTGGCCAACGGCGCGCTCGCGATCGATCAGGGCTCGACCGTCGACAATTCGAGCGGCAACGTCATCGTCGACGGCAATGCCGTGCTGACGCTGGACGAAGCCACGATCAGCGGCGGCTCCATCAACAATTACCGCGGCGTCCTCGGCGGCACGATCGACGTCACAGGCAACAGCAAGCTCGACGGCAACGTGACCCTGAACAAGGGCGCTGTGAAGGTTGAGAGCGGCGTCACGCTGACGCTCGACGACGCGACGGTTGCAGGAGCCGCGATCATCAATTGCGGCATCGTCAAGGTCGACGCGAGCAAGAAGCTGGCGTTGAACGGTGCGACCCTGACCGGCGGCACGCTGACCGTTTCCGGCACGCTGGAGTCCACTGGCACCACCACGATCACCGACACCAATATCTCGAACAGCTATCTGATCGAGGCGATCGGCGGCGTGCTTGCATTGGTGGCGACGACCTCCGCGACCGCGATCACGAATGGCGGCACCATCCAGGCCAATGGCGGCGAGCTCGACATCAACGGCGAGGCCGTCACCAATACCGGCACGCTGGTCGCAATCAACGACGGCACGCTGAAGCTCACCGCGATGACCGTGAACAACGCCGGCGGCACGGTGTCGATCGAGTCCGGCTCGACGCTCGATCTCGCCGGCGCGATCATCGACGGCGGCACGGTGACGGTATCCGGCACGCTGGAATCGATCGGAACGAGCGCCATCGACTGCGCCGGCATCACCAACTCAGGCACGATCTCCGTCACCAGCGGCACGCTGACGATCGATCCCGGCGTTCTCCATGCCATCACCAATCACAGCCTGATCGAGGCGGCGAGCGGCGGCACGCTGAAGCTGACGAGCGCCATCATCACCAACACCGGCGGGATGATCACGGTTGACGGCGCGTCGAAACTCTATCTGACCGACCTCTCGATCAACGGCGGCAGCCTCAGCAATGCCGGCAATCTCTACAGCGTCTCCGGCCTTGACACGATCACAGGCAGCGTCACCAACACCGGCGCCATCGAGGTCCAGAGCGGCACGCTCAACCTTTCCGGCGGCCTCACCGGTGCCGGCACGCTGATCATCGACGACAAGGCGACGCTCGAGCTCGGCGGCGCGGACGCGCAGACCGTCACCTTCGCCGGCGGCATCAATACGCTTCTGCTCGACAAGGTGGCTGGTCAGAGCTTCACCGGCACGATCGCCGGCATGTCGTCGAAGGACGGCACGTTCACGATCGCCGGCGCGGCTAGTATCTCGACCTCGAGCGGCGACGCGCTCGACTTCACCGCATCAGGCGGGACGAGCGGAAACGGCGGCAACATCGTGCTGACGCCGACCGGCACGCTGACCGGCGCGAACAATGGCATCGTCGTCACGCAGAACGGCATCGGCGACATCACGCTGACGACGGCCGGTGCCGTTACCGGCCTGAGCGGCGACGGCATCGTGCTGCACGACGGTGCGAACGGCGCGGGCGACATCACGGCGACCGTCGGCGGCGGCGTTTCCGGCGCCGTCGGTCTCGACGTCGTCTCCCATGGCGCTGGCTACGTCACCATCACGAACAACGGGCACATCACCGGCACGGCCTCGCTCGGCATCCACGTTGACCAGGACGATGCGGGCGCGACCGGCTCGACGCACATCACCAACGCCGGCTCGGTGGTCGGCGCCAACGGCGTCGCTGCGATCTCGATCCAGGAGAACGCGACCGGCACCGCGACGATCGACAATTCCGGCACCATCGGGCCCACTGACGCCTGCACCGTGACTCCGATGACCTATGCGATCGTCGAGACCGGCGGCGCCATCACGATCAACAACACCGGCCACATCAACGGCAACATCTCGGTTGCCAGCGCGACCTTCCACAATGGGGCGACCGGCATCTGGACCGTCGCCGGCACCAGCGTCTTCGGCAATGTGTCCTCGATCGTCAACGCGGGCGAAATCGATCTGCTCAACGGTGCCTCGATTTCCGTGAACGGGTTGGGGATCACCAATTCCAACGAGATCGATAGTTGGGGCACGACGTCGATCACGGGCACCATTACCAACAACCACCTCATCGAGGTGCACACGGGAACGCTGACGCTGTTCGGCTCGCTGTCGGGCTCGGGCTCGGTCACCGTCGATGCCGGCGCGACGCTCGACGTCAAGGATGTGGTATCGCAGACGATCACGCTCGCTGGCGACGGCGCCCATCTTCAGATTGATACGTCGACTTTCGGCGGATCGATCGCGGCGCTGTCCGCGACCGACACGATTGACCTGTCCACCATCAAGTACGGGCCCGGCACCAGCGCGGTCTATGTCGCCAATGCCGATCCCTCGACGGGCGGTGTGCTGACGGTCACCGACGCTGACGGCAACCACATCAGCCTGAAGCTGACAGGCGCCGACTACAGCAGTGCACATTTCGCAGGCAGCAACGATGGCACCGGCCACACGCTGATCACGTTCAATGCGGCCGACGACGCGCCGGCGCTCGACACGGCCACGGCGTCGCTGACCGCCAGTTTCTCCGAGCGTGAAAACACCACCGGCTCCGGAGCGCCCGACCCGGTGCCGACCGCGACCGGCTCAATCGATTTCACCGACATCGACTTGACCGACCGGCCGACGGCGACGATCACGGGCCAATCCGTGACCTGGCTGGGTGTCGATCACACGACACAGCTGGCGCTGACGGGCCAGGAGGAGGCCGCGCTCGAGCAGGCGCTGACGCTCGAGCAGACCGGCAAGAACAATGGCACGATCAGCTGGAGCTATTCGGTCGCCGACAGCGCGCTGGATTTCCTCGGCAAGGGCCAGACCGCGACGGTAGACTCCACGATTGCGCTTGATGACCACCAGGGACAGAAGGACACGGCCGAGGTTACTGTCACGATCACCGGCGCCAACGATGCGCCCACGCTGGCGTCAGTATCCGTCGGGCCGCTGGTGGATACGGCCGTAACCGACCGTTTCTCCAATCTCACCGGGAAGCTGATTGGGACCGATGCCGACAGCGGCGAAACGGCGACACTGACCTTTGCCGTGCTGGATGCACATAACCAGGCAACAAGCATGGTCACGGGCCACTACGGCGCGCTGACCGTCAACCCCGACGGCACCTACAGCTACGTTGCCGATGCCGCGGCGATCAACGCGCTTCCGGCAGGCTCCTATACGGATACTTTCACGGTCCAAACCACCGACGTGCATGGCGCGACCGGCTCGGCGACAGTCACGGTGGGCGTGACGGGTGCCAACGACGCGCCGACCCTGTCCGATCTCAACATAGGCACGCTGACAGACACGGCTGCCGCCGATACTTTCTCCAATCTCACCGGCCAGCTGGCCGGGACCGATGCCGACACCGGCGAGACTGCGACGCTGACTTATTCCGTGCTCGATGCGCATAACCATGCGGCGACGACGGTCGTGGGTCACTATGGCTCGCTGACGGTCAACTCCCACGGTACCTACAGCTACGTTCCCGATGCCGCTGCGATCAACGCGCTTCCGGCAGGCTCCTATTCGGATACTTTCACGGTCCAGACCACCGACGTGCATGGTGCGAGCGGCACGGCGACACTCACGGTGGACGTGACCGGCGCGAACGACGCGCCGGTGTTCAACGTCGACCGGATCAGTGTCACGCAGAACAGCGATGAGCAGGTGATCGTGCACGGTCTGTCGGTTACCGACGCCGATGCTGCCGCCAATGAAACGTTCACGATCGCTGCCACCACCCACGATTCGGGTAGCAACGTGAGCCCGTCATCGGCGGCCGGTTCTTTGGCCTATATCAATGCGAAATTGCAGACGGTCACCTACCGGGAGGGCAGCGGAGAGCCTTCCACGGATAAAGTCACGCTCACCGTGACCGACGGCCACGGCGCGACCGATACGATCAACTTGATTTTCAATCTCGCTGAGAATGCGAATGATCACGTCAGCCTTGCCGGGACGACCGGCAAGGACGTGTTCTTCGGAACGAGCTATCAGGACCAGTTCGTGTTCGCGGCCAACTCGAATCACGACACGATCGTGAATTTCACGCCGCACCAGGACCACATCGACCTGTCGGCAGTTGTGACGACCTCCAGCGTTTCCAACTGGATGAGTCAGCATGTGGCCGCGTCCCCCACGAATTCTGCGGATACCCTGATCACGATCGATCCCGCTGACACCATTTTGTTGAAGGGCGTCAGTGCCAGCGCTCTCCACGCGAGTGACTTCATCGTTCATTCCTGATGACCATTTGGGCGTGGCCGATCGTCTGTACATCCGATCGAAGCTGCCATTGGTCGTCGATGCGTGATATCCAACCAGCATGAAACGTCTCAAGATCCTGCGGCGGTGGTTTGCGCTCAAGTTCGGCTTTGCGCGGCTGATGTGCCTTGCGCTGCTGATCATATTTGCCGCCGTCCGCCTCTGGGATCCGCCGCCGATCCAGGAAGTGCGGCTGCGCACCTTCGACATGTTCCAGCTGATCGATCCGCGCCACAAGGCGACGCGGCCGGTCGTCATCGTCGATATCGACGACAAGAGCCTCGCCAAGCTCGGCCAGTGGCCGTGGCCGCGCACGCGGATCGCCGATCTGATCCTCAACCTCACCAATAGCGGCGCGGTCGCGATCGGCTTCGACGTGGTGTTTTCGGAAGCCGACCGGCTCAATCCGGATCTGGTCGCGAGCCAGATGCGCGATCTGGACGATGCCACTCGCGCCAAGCTGCGGGAGCTGCCGACCAACGACCAGATCTTCGCCGAAGCGATCAAGCGCTCGCGCGTGGTGCTGGGCGAGACCGGTCAGCGGGCGGTCCTGTCGGAGATCGACAAGACGCTGCCCTTCACCGGCGTTGCCACGGTCGGCGAGGAGGGGGCCGAACGCTTCCTGTTCGAATTCCCTGGCCTCTTGCGCAACGTGCCCGTCATCGAGAAGGTCGCCGCCGGCCGCGGCCTGTTCAGCATCAGGACCGACCGCGACGGCCTGATCCGCCGGGTGCCGATGATCATGCGCGCCCAGGGCAACATCATGCCTTCGCTCAGCCTCGAGATCCTGCGTGTCGTGACGGGCACGCCGACGCTCCTGGTCAGGACCGACAAGACCGGCATCAGGGCCGTCCGCATCAAGGGCGTCGAGATTCCGACCGACAAGAACGGCCAGTTCTGGGTGCATTATGCCCGCCAGGATCCGTCGATCTACGTCTCCGCCGCCGACGTGCTCGACAACACGGTGTCGCGCAGCCGGATCGCCGGCAAGCTGGTGCTGATCGGAACCTCAGCGGTTGGGCTCAACGACATCAAGACCACGCCGGTGTCGTCGAACATGCCGGGTGTCGAGGTCCATGCCCAGGTGCTCGAAAGTGTGCTGAGCGGCGCGGTCATTTCCCAGCCGAACTATGCGCTCGGTGTCGAGCTGCTCGCCGCGCTGATTATCGGCCTGCTCGTCATCATCTTCACGCCGAACCTCGGGCCCGTCCGCCTGGTGCTTGCGGGTGCGATGTTCGCCGCCATCCTGATCGGCGTATCCTGGTTCTTCTATTCGCAATATCGCTACCTCATCGACTTCACCTATCCGCTGCTCTCGACCACCGCGATCTATCTGACGCTGATCTTTGCGAGTTTCGTGCGCGAGCAGCGCCAGCGCGTGCAGATCCGCGGCATGTTCGCGCAATACATGTCGCCCGTGCTGGTCGAGCAGCTCGCGCAATCGCCGGAAAAGCTCGTGCTCGGCGGCGAGGAGCGCGAGATGACGATCATGTTCTCCGACGTGCGCGGCTTCACCACGATCTCGGAGAGCTACAAGCACGATCCGCAAGGGCTGATCGCGTTGATGAACCGCTTCCTGACGCCGCTGACCGACGTCATCATCGAGCGGAAGGGCTATATCGACAAATACATGGGCGACGCCATCATGGCGTTCTGGAACGCGCCGCTCGACGATGCCGAGCACGAGGTCAACGCCTGCGAGGCCGCGATCCAGATGCTCGAGCAGATCGACGCGGTCAACAAGGAGCGCGAGCAGGAGGCCATCGACGGCGGCCACGTCTACATCCCGCTCAATGTCGGCATCGGCCTCAACACCGGCATCGGCGTGGTCGGTAACATGGGCTCCGATCTGAAGAAGAACTATTCGGTGCTCGGCGACAGCGTGAACCTCGCCTCGCGCCTCGAAGGCCAGTCGAAGGAGTACGGTTTCCCGATCATCGTCGGCTCCAGGACCGCGCTCGCCGCCAAGGAGAAGTTCGCGATCCTCGAGCTCGACTTCATCATGGTCAAGGGCAAGACCGAACCGGAAGTGATCTACGCCATCGCCGGCCCCGAGGACGTGATGAATTCCGGCGCCTTCCAGCGCCTGCGCAACATCACCATCGAGATGCTCGGCTGCTACCGCCGCCGCGACTGGCAGGGCGCGCTCGACGCCATCGAGCGCGGCCGTCGAAGCGAAGACGCCGACACGCTGGAAAAGCTGTTCAAGCTCTACGAAGCCCGCATCAAGGTTTTCCAGACCAATCCACCGGCCGAGGGATGGTCCGGGGCGTATGCGCTGCTGACGAAGTAGCGGTGCGCGGGCGAAGGGGCGTCGCTGGCGCTACACATTCGCCGTCGTCCCCGCGCACGCGGGGACCCATAACCCCAGGGAGAAGTTGTGGTGCGAGAGTGGCAACCACGAGTCCTCGCCAAACCTCTCCCTGTGGTTATGGGTCCCGGGCTCGCGACTACGTCGCACCCCGGGACGACAGCGGTGTTTGACGGGGCAGTTTGGCTCCAACGCTACCGACGCCGCCATCAACTCCCGTAGGGTGGGCAAAGGCGCACTTGCGCCGTGCCACGTCTTCTCGTTCACTCGTGGGGCACGCTTCGCTTTGCCCACCCTACGATGGCTGTGGTCGCGCGCCGCCCCCTCACTCCATCCCGATCGTCGTCAGGTCCTGGAACCAGTGCTGCGCCTGCACGAACTGCTTGATCTTCGGCGACAGCGCATGCGGGTTGGTGTCGTGAACGACCCAGACCAGCACGGCATCGTCGACGATCAGGGCGTGCGCCTGTGCGATCAGATCGTCCTGCTTGGCGGTGTCGAAAGTCTGCTTGGCCTCGTTGATCAGCGCGTCAACCTCAGGGTTCTTGTAGCCGCCCCAGTTGACACCGACCGGTGCGATCTGGTCGGAGGCGAAGAAGCGGACGATGGCGTAGAGTGGATCGGAGGTGACATAGGCGATGTTGTTGGCGGTGATGCCGGCATTCATGTCGTCGGCCGCGCCCTTGCGCCAGTGCGTATATAATGTCTCGAGCTCGACCACCTTGAAGTCGATGTCGATGCCGATCTCCTTGAAACTCTGCTGCAGGAATTCGTTCATCGGCAGCGACAGCATCTGGCCGGTGCCGCCTTGCGCGATGATGAAGGTGGTCTTCAGCGGCTTCGCCTTGGAGTAGCCGGCCTCCTCGACCAGCTTCCTGGCGGCAGTGAGATCATACTTGATGTCAAACGTCGGCTTGCCGAACCACGGGCTCGACGGGTCGACCTGGCCCTTGGCGGGTTTTGCGAGGCCATTCATCAGGCCGACCACCGCCTCGCGATCGATCGCAAGGTTCAGCGCCTTGCGCAGGCGGATGTCGGTCCAGGGCGAGCCCGGCAGTATGCTGAGGTGATAATTCCAGACATGCGGCGTGATGTTGTCGACGATCTTCATGCCGGCCGCCTTGAGCTGCGGCACGGCATCGGGCGCCGGCGTCTCGATCAGGTCGACCTGGCCGGCCAGCAGCGCGTTGGTGCGCGTCAGCGCTTCCGGCATCGGCACCAGCACGATCTTGTCGGACTTCGGAATCCGCTTCTTGTTCCAGTAGTCCGGATTCTTGGTCAGCTCGGCGAGCTCGCGCGGTACCAGCTTGGTCAGCTTGAACGGGCCGGTGCCGGAAGGCTGGCTTGCGAACTTGTCCCAGTCCTTGCCGAGCTTTTCATATTGCGCCGGGCTCGACACCAGGAACCAGAGCATCTGATAGGGAAAGAAGGAGTCGACAGTCTTGGTGGTGATCTCCACGGTAAAATCGTCGATCTTGGCGTAGCTCGCGACCGAGGGCAGGCGGGTCTTCACCTGCGCGCTCTGTCGCTTGTCGAATTGCGGCGCCTTGTCGTTGAGCACCTTGTCCAGATTCCAGATCACCGCGTCGGCGTTGAACTCGCTGCCGTCGTGAAACTTCACGCCCTTGCGAAGGGCGAAGCGCCATTTGGTCCTGTCGTTGTCGTCGACCTTCCATTCCGTCGCGAGCCCCGGCACCAGCTTGCCGGGCCGGTCGGCGACGTCCATCTCCCACGCAACGAGCGGATCGTAGATCGTGTAGGCCGTGAACTGGTAGGCGCCGGCGCCGCGATCGGGCTGGCCGGTCGTCAGCGGAATATCCGCCATCGAGATGCCATAGCGCACGACCGTTTCGGCCCGCGCCGGGATTGCGGATAACGCCAGGGCAAGCACGGCGAGACAGGTCGATAGTCGGACACGCATGGCCCAATACTCCCAGGAAGAACTCAGGGCCAAACTTGCAATCTTGATGCCAGAATAGGCAGCGCGGCGCCTGCGCAGGTGCACAATCACAAGGACTTGTCGTCGCAGGGGCAATTTGCAGAATAAGTTTCCCCACTGGCACAGCCATTGCATACGATTGCTTCAAAATTAATCATCGGAAGCCGGAAGAGGATTGAGGCGATGCTTATCAAGAAGACGACCACTCGCGCGGCGCTGATCGCGTTGCTGGCGCTCGGTAGTGCGGCCGCATGGCCGCGCGTGGCCAGCGCCGACACAGTGCTGCGCATCGGCATGACCGCTGCCGATATTCCGCGCACGCTGGGCCAGCCCGATCAGGGCTTTGAAGGCAATCGCTTCACTGGCCTCACCATGTACGATGCGCTGACCGGGTGGGATCTGTCCTCGGCCGACAAGGCGAGCGTGGTGATCCCCGGCCTTGCGACCGAGTGGAAGGTCGACGATGCCGACAAGACCAAGTGGATTTTCAAGTTGCGCCCCGGCGTCACCTTCCATGACGGCTCGCCGTTCAACGCAGACGCCGTGGTCTGGAACGTCGACAAGGTGTTGAAGCAGGACGCGCCGCAGTTCGACGCCAGCCAGGTCGGCGTCACCGCCTCACGCATGCCGACGCTGGCCTCCGCGAAGAAGATCGACGACATGACTGTCGAGCTCACCACCAAGGAGCCCGACAGCTTCCTGCCGATCAACCTCACCAATCTCTTCATGGCGAGCCCGGCGAAGTGGCAGGCCTTCTACGACAAGGCGGAAGGCACTGACGCCAAGGCCAAGTCGCAGGCCGCCTGGACCGCGTTCGCCAAGGACGCTTCCGGCACCGGCCCGTGGAAAATGTCGAGCTTCACCCCGCGCGAGCGGCTCGAGCTCGTCAAGAACGCGAACTATTGGGACAAGGCGCGCGTGCCCAAGGTCGACAAGATGGTGCTGTTGCCGATGCCGGAAGCGAATGCGCGCACCGCGGCGCTGCTCTCCGGACAGGTCGATTGGGTCGAGGCGCCGGCGCCGGACGCGCTGCCCGAGCTCAAGCAGCGCGGCTTCAAGCTCTACGCCAACGAGCAGCCGCATGTTTGGCCGTGGCAGTTCTCGCGCATCGAAGGCTCGCCCTGGAACGACATCCGCGTGCGCAAGGCCGCGAACCTCTGCGTCGATCGCGAAGGCCTCAAGGACGGCCTGCTCGCAGGCCTGATGGTGCCCGCGACCGGCACCTTCGAGCCCGGCCATCCCTGGCGGGGCAAGCCGACCTTCGAGATCAAATACGACAAGGCTGCTGCCCAGAAGCTGATGCAGGAGGCAGGTTTTGGTCCGAACAAGAAGCTGACGGTGAAGATCCAGACCTCGGCCTCCGGCTCGGGCCAGATGCAGCCGCTGCCGATGAACGAGTATCTGCAGCAGGCGCTCGCCGAGTGCTACTTCGATGTGCAGCTCGACGTCATCGAGTGGAACACCTTGTTCACCAACTGGCGCCGCGGCGCCAAGGACCCCTCTGCCAACGGCTCGAATGCGACCAACGTCACCTATGCGGCGATGGATCCGTTCTTCGCGCTGGTGCGCTTCCTGCAGTCGGGCATGGCGCCGCCGGTCTCGAACAATTGGGGCTTCATCAACAATCCCAAGTTCGACGAGCTCGTGAAGAAGGCGCGGCAGACCTTCGAACCAGCTGCGCGTGACGCCGCGCTCGCCGAGTTGCATGCGGCTTCCGTCGACGACGCAGCCTTCCTCTACGTCGCCCACGACGTCGGCCCTCGCGCCATCAGCCCGAAGGTGACAGGCGTCGTGCAGCCGAAGAGCTGGTTCATCGACTTCTCGCCGGTGTCGATGGCGCCGTAAGGTGAGCACGCTGGTAGGGCTCCCCTCCCCCTTGCGGGGAGAGGGGCTGGGGAAGGGGGGCACACGGGCGGTCCCTGCGTGGCCACCCCTCTCCCTAACCCTCCCCCGCAAGGGGGGAGGGAACCCTCGCATCTCGTGTCCCTTACTGAAGCCCGCGCACCCAATCGTGCGTCATCACGTTAGGTAAGTCAGTGCTCGCCTATATCGCCAGACGCATCGTCTACGTTATCCCGATCGTCATCAGCGTGGCGCTGGTGTGCTTTCTGCTCGTGCACATCACGCCGGGCGATCCGCTGGTCGCGGTGCTGCCGGCCGATGCCTCGCAGGAGCTTGCCGCGCAGCTCCGCGCCGCCTACGGCTTCGACCGACCGCTGCCGGTGCAGTTCGGCCTCTGGCTGATGCGCGCGCTGCACGGCGATCTCGGCAATTCCATCGCGACGGGGCGCCCCGTGCTCGCCGAGGTCATGCGCGCGGTTGGCAACACCGTCACGCTCGCGATTGCCGCCGCCATCATCGGCTTCACCATGGGCATCCTCCTCGGCCTAATCGCGGGCTATTTCCGCGAGACCTGGATCGACAAGGTCGCGACCTCCTTTGCCATCGCCGGCGTGTCGGTGCCGCATTACTGGCTTGGCATGGTGCTCGTCATCATCTTCTCGGTCCAGCTGAACTGGTTGCCCGCGGTCGGCGCCGGACCCAACGGCTCCAACTCCTGGGCCTGGGACTGGGCGCACCTGAAATATCTCGTGCTGCCGGCGATCACGACCTCCGTGATTCCGATGGGCGTCGTTACCCGCACGGTGCGTGCGCTCACCGGCGACATCCTCTCGCAGGATTTTGTCGAGGCGCTGCGCGCGAAAGGCCTGCACGAGCGGGGCGTCTTCCGTCACGTCATCAAGAACGCCGCCCCCACCGCGCTCGCGGTGATGGGCCTCCAGCTCGGTTACATGCTCGGCGGCTCGATCCTGATCGAGACCGTGTTCTCCTGGCCGGGCTCGGGCTTCCTGCTCAATTCGGCGATCTTCCAGCGCGACCTGCCGCTGTTGCAGGGCACGATCCTGATTCTGGCGCTGTTCTTCGTCTTTCTCAATCTGCTGGTCGACATCGCGCAGGCCGCGATCGATCCGCGCATCAAGCGGGGCTAGCCGATGAGCGAGTTTCCGCTATCTGCGACCAGTGATGCCGCGCTCCAGGCCGCGCCCGCGAGCAAGGCACGCGGCTATTGGGCGACCGTCGGCCGCCGCATCACGCGCGACAAGGTCAGCATGGCCTGCGCGCTGGTGCTGCTGCTGATCTTCCTGTCCGCGATTCTTGCGCCCTGGCTGGGGCTGGAGGATCCCTACAAGGGTTCGATGATCCGTCGCCTTCGCCACATCGGAACAGTAGGCTATCCGCTCGGCACCGACGAGCTCGGCCGCGACATGCTGGCGCGGCTGGTCTATGGCGGGCGGCTGTCGTTGGTCATCGGTATCCTGCCCGTGATCCTGGCGTTCTGCATCGGCACCTCGCTCGGCATCATTGCCGGCTATGTCGGCGGCAAGCTCAACACCGCGATCATGCGCACGGTCGACGTGTTCTACGCCTTCCCCTCCGTGCTGCTGGCGATCGCGATCTCCGGCGCGCTCGGGGCCGGCATCCTCAATTCCATCGTGGCGCTCACGATCGTGTTCGTGCCGCAGATCACCCGCGTTGCCGAAAGCGTCACCACCGGCGTGCGCAACATGGACTTCGTCGAGGCCGCGCGTGCCTCCGGCGCAGGGCCCTTCACCATCATGCGCGTGCATATCCTCGGCAACGTGCTGGGCTCGATCTTCGTCTATGCCACCAGCCTGATCTCGGTCTCGATGATCCTGGCGGCAGGCCTCTCCTTCCTCGGCCTCGGCACCAAGCCACCGGAGCCGGAATGGGGCCTGATGCTGAACACCTTGCGCACCGCGATCTACGTCAATCCCTGGGTCGCCGCATTGCCCGGCGCGATGATCTTCGCCGTCTCGATCTGCTTCAACCTGCTCTCGGACGGCCTGCGCAGCGCCATGGACATCAGGAACTAGGCCATGAGCGAGAGCAATACATCTGTTGAAATGCTGGAGCCGGTCGAGGACCGCGGTGGCGTTGCGCAGCCGCTGCTTCAGGTTAATGGCCTGACCAAGCATTTCCCGGTTCGCGGTGGGCTGTTCGCGGCAAAGCGCACCGTGCGCGCGGTGGACAACGTCTCCTTCTCCGTCGCCAAGGGCGAGACCGTCGGCATCGTCGGCGAGTCCGGATGCGGCAAGTCCACCACCGCGCGCCTCTTGATGCATTTGATGCCGCGCGATACCGGCGACATCATCTATGACGGCATGACCGTGGGACAGTCGCTGAGCTTGCGCGAGTTGCGCCGCGGCATGCAGATGGTGTTCCAGGACTCCTACGCCTCGCTCAATCCGCGCCTCACAATCGAGGAATCGATCGCGTTCGGCCCCAAGGTCCACGGCATGGCCGATGGTGCGGCACGCGCATTGGCCCGCGAGCTGCTCGGCAAGGTCGGCCTGCGGCCCGAAAACTTCGCCAACCGCTATCCGCACGAGATCTCCGGCGGTCAGCGCCAGCGCGTCAACATCGCGCGGGCCCTGGCACTGTCGCCGCGGCTGGTGATTCTGGACGAAGCCGTCTCCGCGCTCGACAAATCCGTCGAGGCGCAGGTGCTCAATCTGCTTGCCGACCTCAAGCGCGAGTTCGGGCTCACCTATCTCTTCATCAGCCACGACCTCAACGTCGTGCGCTACATCAGCGATCGCGTGCTGGTGATGTATCTCGGCGAGGTCGTCGAGCTCGGTCCGGTCGACCAGGTCTGGGATCAGCCGGCGCATCCCTATACGCGCGCACTTCTTGCTGCGATGCCGTCCTCCGATCCTGACAGCCGCACCGAGAAGCCGCCGATCACGGGCGATCCGCCCAATCCGATCGACCCGCCTTCGGGCTGCCGCTTCCACACCCGTTGCCCGTTTGCGGAGCCGCTCTGCGCAAATGCGACACCACAGCTCACTGCGCTCGATAAGATGGGCCACGAGGCCGCGTGTTACATGGCGATACCGGGTTCAGGCCATAGCCGCGCGCCCAGAGAGGAAACCGCATGACGAGACCGACACCAAAAGAGATCAAGCCAATGGCGCAAGTCGCCGGCGTTCCCGTGGATGACGAGATCGCGACGCGCATCTCCAATTCCATCGGACCGGCCTTCGAAGGCTTTGCGGCCATCGCCGGCACGCTGCCGTTCGACCTCGAGCCCGCGCTCTATTCGATCGCGCAGACCCAGAAGGTGTCGAAATGAGCACCGAGCCTGCACTGATGACGCTCACCGAGGTCGCGCGTGCGATCGCGATGAAGCAGGTGTCCTCGCATGAGGTGACGCGCGCGCTGCTGCACCGCATCACGCAATGGCAGCCGCATCTCAACGCTTTCATGTCGATTGAATCAGAGTCCGCGTTGAAGGCCGCTGAGGCCGCCGACGCCGAGCTCGCCAAGGGCGAGGTGCGTGGCCCGCTGCACGGCGTGCCGCTCGCGCACAAGGACATGTATTACGACGCCGGCAAGGTCGCGACCTGCGGCTCCCTGATCCGACGCGAATTCGTTCCGACCGTGACGTCCACCGCCTTGCAGCGGCTCAAGGACGCCGGCCAGGTCCGTCTCGGCACGCTTCATCTCGCCGAATTCGCCTATGGACCTACCGGGCACAACGCCCATTACGGTCCTGTGCGCAATCCCTGGAATGTCGCGCACATCACCGGCGGCTCGTCGTCGGGCTCCGGCTCGTCGGTCGCCGCGCGCCTGACCTATGCGGCGCTCGGCTCGGACACCGGCGGCTCGATTCGCATGCCCGCGCATTTCTGCGGCGTCACGGGGCTCAAGACCACCGTCGGCCGTGTCAGCCGCGCCGGCGCGATGCCGCTGTCGCAATCGCTCGACACGGTCGGCCCACTCGCGCGCACCGCGGAAGACTGCGCGCTGCTGCTGGCTCTGATGGCAGGCGCCGATCCTGAGGATTCAACCTGCAGCCATGAGCCGCTGTCGGATTATGTCGGCGCGACCAAGGGCTCACTGAAGGGCCTCAAGATCGGCGTGCCCGCGTCCTTCTATGTCGACGATCTCGACAGCGCGGTCGCGCGCGTGCTGGACGAGACCATCGCCGTGCTCAAGCGCGAGGGCGCCGACATCGTCAAGGTCGAGCTGCCCGATCAGCGGCAATTGTCCTCGGCGAGCCAGCTCGTGCTCGCGGCCGAAGCCGCCGCCTTCCACAAGCGCTGGATGATCGAGCGTCCGCAGGATTATGGCCCGCAGGTCCTGATGCGGCTTCAGAATGGTCTTGCCGTTCCCGCCATCACCTATCTCGAGGCGATGCGCTGGCGCGGCCCGGCGCTCGCCGCGCATAATGCCGCGACTGCCGGCGTCGACGCGATTATTGCACCGGCCTCTCCGGTGCCGGCGCCGACGATCGAGGAGAGCGACGTCGGCGGCGGACCGAACGCGCCGTCGCTGCTGCAGCGACTGACGCTGTTCACCCGTCCGGTGAACTTTCTCGGCCTGCCGTCGCTCACCGTGCCGTCCGGCTTCACCAGGAGCGGCCTGCCGATCGGCATGCAGCTCATCGGCCGCTCCTTCGATGAAGCGACCTTGCTCACCATCGGCGCCGCGTTCCAGCGCGTGACCGACTATCACGATCGGGTACCGAAACTGCCGTCATGACAAAGCTCGTCGAGATCTCAGGCCTCAACATCCGCTTCACCGGAGAGCGCACGGTTTTTGCCGTGAACGATCTCAATCTCTCGCTCGGAAACAGTGAGGTGCTGGGCCTGCTCGGCGAGTCCGGTTCGGGCAAAAGCGTGACCTTGCGTGCGCTGATGCGGCTGTTGCCGCGCAAGCGCACGCAGATCGCGGGCAAGGTCAATGTCATGGGCCGCGACGTGCTCGCCATGAACGATGAGGAGTTGTCGTCATTCCGCGGCCAGACCGTCTCGATGATCTTCCAGGAACCCGCGCTCGCGCTTGATCCCGTCTACACCATCGGCGCGCAGATCGCCGAAAGCGTCGTGCGCCACGAAGGCAAAAGCTACGCGGAGGGCAGGGCGCGTGCGCTGGAGATGCTGGAGGTCGTGCGCATCCCGTCCGCCAAGCGGCGGCTGGACGCCTATCCGCACGAAATGTCCGGCGGCATGCGCCAGCGCGCGATGATCGCGCTCGCGCTCGCCTGCCGGCCGAAAATCCTGCTGGCGGACGAGCCGACCACCGCGCTCGATGCCACCGTGCAGATCCAGATCCTCCTGCTGCTGCGTGAGCTGCAGCGCGAGTTCGGCATGTCCGTCATCTTCGTCACCCACGACATCGGCGTCGCCATCGAGATCTGCGACCGCGTCGCGGTGATGTATGCCGGCCAGATCGTGGAGCAGGGGAGCCTGCGCGACATCGTCCGCAGCCCGGTGCACCCCTATGCCAAGGGGCTGCTCGCCTCGACGATCCATGGCGCCAAGCGCGGCGCGCGGCTGGAAACCATTCCCGGCACGCCACCGTCGCTGGCCGAGAAGCCGCACAACTGCTCTTTCGCCCCCCCGCTGCGCCGTCGCCCAGCCGCGCTGCCTGGAGCAACTGCCCGCGAACGTGGAGGTCGGGGCCGGGCCGGGCGGCGCGGTGTGTGCTGGCGGAGCCGGTGGCGGCGTCGTCGTAGCCGGTGTGCTCCCTCGCCCCGCTCTTGCGGGGAGAGGGTTGGGGTGAGGGGTCTCTCTCCGCGGATGAGATTGTCGAGGGGGCTGCATGTCCCTCACGCCGAAATGCGCGCTCCCTCAAAAATCCTCTACGACAACACCGAGTTGTCACAGTTCACCGGGAGCTCTGAGCCGCGCGCGTTTCTACTGTGCATGGGGTTGTTTTCGACATTTTTGTCCGAGCAGGCGGCCAGCTCTAGCTGCCCGGCGGTTCAGTCGGCCGGAACTTCCCGCCTCTCCTGGGCTGGGGAGAGGCGCCGACGCCTGCTATAAAAAGCCGTAAAGACTGTGGAATACCGGACTTGCACGCGGGGCTGTCAGGGGTAGATGTGGCCCATCGGGGTCCTGGATTAATTCGGCTGCGTTGGACGCAGGGAGAACACGATGTTAATCCGGATCGAGTACCTCTGAACGGCCTATGAAATCCGGGGTTTTTCCCCCATCCGAAAGAGATCAGACTGATGGCAGCCGTACCTGGCGTCCGCCGTTCAGAGCTCGGTGACGCCTTACGCGCTTGTCGCACGGCGTTCGTCGGCGTCGGCTTGATGAGCTGCATGGTCAACCTGCTCTATCTGACCGGGTCGATCTTCATGCTGGAGGTTTACGACCGGGTGCTGCCGAGCCGCAGCATTCCGACCCTGGTCGGCCTCATCATCCTCGCCAGCTTCCTCTACGCGGCGCAGGGCGTGCTCGACATGATCCGCAACCGGATTCTGGGGCGGGTCGGCACCGCGCTCGATGATGCGCTCAACAAGCGCGTGTTCGACACCATCGTGCGCCTGCCGCTCCTGGTCGGCAGCCGCAACGAGGGCCTCCAGCCGCTGCGCGACCTCGACAATGTCCGCTCCTTCCTCGGCGGCATGGGCCCGAGCGCGTTCTTCGACCTGCCCTGGCTGCCGCTCTATCTCGCCATCTGCTTCGCCTTCCACGTCTTGATCGGCGTCACCGCGCTGGTCGGTGCCATCATCCTGGTTGGGTTGACGTTGGTCACCGAAGTTCTGTCCCGCCAGCCGGCGCGCGAGGCGATGGGGCTTGCCGCCCAGCGCAACGACCTCGCCTCCGCCAGCCGCCGCAATGCCGAAGTCATGGTGTCGATGGGCATGGCCGGCCGGATGAACCAGCGCTGGAGCGAGGCCAACGAAAAATATCTCGCCGGCAATCAGCGTGCGAGCGACGTCGCCGGCGGTCTGGGTGCGGTCGCAAAGGTGCTGCGCATGATGCTGCAATCGGCCGTGCTCGCGGTCGGCGCCTATCTCGTCATCCACCAGGAGGCGACCGCCGGCATCATCATCGCCGGCTCGATCCTCTCCGCCCGCGCGCTGGCGCCGGTCGATCTCGCGATCGCGCACTGGAAATCCTTCGTCGCGGCACGCCAGAGCTGGCAGCGTCTCACCCGCCTGCTGGAGCAGATGCCCGCGCAGACGATGCCGACCCAGCTGCAGGCGCCGACCAGCCGGCTCTCGGTCGAAGGCATCTCCATGGTGCCTCCGGGCGACCAGCGCCTCATCGTGCAGGACGTCACCTTCGCGCTCGCGGCCGGCAATGGCCTTGGCGTGATCGGGCCGAGCGGCTCCGGCAAGTCGTCGCTGATCCGCGCGCTGGTCGGCGTCTGGCAGCCGGTGCGCGGCAAGGTGCGGCTCGACGGCGCGGCGCTCGACCAATGGTCGTCCGACGTGCTCGGCCGCCACATCGGCTATCTGCCGCAGGATGTCGAATTGTTTGGCGGCACCATCGCGCAGAACATCAGCCGCTTCGATCCCGAGGCGACGTCCGACGGCATCATCGCTGCGGCGAAAGAAGCCGGCGTGCACGAGATGATCATCAAGATGCGCGAGGGCTACAACACGCAGGTCGGCGAGCAGGGCACCGCGCTCTCGGCAGGGCAGGCGCAGCGCGTGGCACTGGCGCGCGCGCTCTACGGCAATCCGTTCCTGATCGTGCTCGACGAGCCCAATTCCAATCTCGACACCGAAGGCGACGAGGCGCTGACCCGCGCGATCCGCAGCGCCCGCGAGCGCGGCGCCATCGTCATCGTGGTGGCGCACCGGCCGATCGGCGTCGAGGCGGTCGACCAGATCCTGGTGCTGCGCGACGGCCGCATGCAGGCCTTTGGACCGAAGGAGCAGGTCCTCGCCCAGGTGCTCCAGCCGCGCGTGACCCCGCCGGCGCCGATCAAGATCGTCAGCGAAGGCGGAGTGCCCAAATCATGAGGCGGCAAGACGCTGCGCTTCTTCTCCCTCGCCCCGCCTGCGGGGCCGCGACGAGCTTCGCTCGCGCTGAGAGGGTCGGGGTGAGGGGGAGTCTCCACGGGGGCGGTGACAGTGGGACTCGCGGAGAGCCCCCCTCACCCGATCGCTGCGCGATCGACCTCTCCCCGCAAGCGGGGCGAGGTGAAAGATGAGCACGATGTCGATCGGCGGCGCGAAGCCCGCCGCGAAGAGGACCGTGCGGGAGTCGATCAAGTTCCACCTGATCCTCGGGCTTGGGATCATGCTCGTCCTGATCGTCGGTCTCGGCGGCTGGGCGTCGACCGTGCTGATCTCGGGCGCGCTGATCGCGCCGGGCCAGATCGTGGTCGAATCCAACGTCAAGAAGGTGCAGCATCCGACCGGCGGCGTGGTCGGCGAGGTGCGTGCCCGCGACGGCGACGTGGTCAAGGCCGGCGACATCGTGGTGCGGCTCGACGACACCGTCACCAAGGCGAACCTCGCCATCGTCACCAAGAATCTCGACGCCGCTCAGGCGCGTGCGGCGCGACTGCAGGCCGAGCAGCGCGGCCTCGACAAGCTCGAGTTCCCGCAATCGCTGGTCGATCGCGGCAGCGATCCCGACGTCAAGGCGCTGCTCTCTGCCGAAGCCAAGCTGTTCGACGTTCGCGTCAACGGTCGCGCCGGCCAGAAGGCGCAGCTCCGCGAGCGCGTCCAGCAGCTCAACGAGGAGATCGAGGGCCTCTCCGCGCAGGAGAAGGCCAAGGACAAGGAGATCGGCCTGGTGCAGCAGGAGCTCACCGGCGTGCGCGATCTTTATGAGAAGCACCTGGTGCAGATCTCGCGCTTGACCACGCTCGAGCGTGACAGTGCCCGCCTCAACGGCGAGCGCGCGCAATACATCGCCTCGCGGGCGCAGGCCAAGGGCAAGATCACCGAGACCGAGCTCCAGATCATCCAGGTCGACAAGGACATGGTGAGCGAAGTCTCCAAGGACCTGCGCGAGACCAACGACAAGATCGGCGAACTGATCGAGCGCAAGGTCGCCGCCGAAGACCAGCTCCGCCGCGTCGACATCCGCGCGCCGCAGGACGGCATGGTGCTGCAATCAACCGTGCACACCGTCGGCGGCGTCGTCACCGCCGGCGATACGCTGATGCTGATCGTGCCGCAGGCCGACGACCTTCAGGTCGAAGCGAAGGTCAATCCGGTCGACATCGACAAGCTCCAGATCGGCCAGAAGACGCTGCTGCGTCTGTCCGCCTTCAACCAGCGCACCACGCCCGAGCTCAACGGTGTCGTCAGCCGCGTCTCGCCAGACGTCACCACGGACCAGCGCACCGGCCAGAGCTACTACACCATCCGCGTCTCGATGCCGGCCGAAGAGGTCGCCCGCCTCGGCGACGTCAAGCTGATCCCCGGCATGCCCGTGGAAGCCTTCGTCCAGACCGGCGACCGCACCATGCTGTCCTATTTGATGAAGCCGCTGCACGACCAGTTGATGCGGGCGTTCCGGGAGAAATGACGCGCGAAAGCGCGTCATCCCCACCCGTCATTGCGAGCGTAGCGAAGCAATCCAGCCTGTCTCCGCGGAGGGATTTCTGGATTGCTTCGCTGCGCTCGCAATGACGACGTGGCTGTCAGTTTGCTATACTGCGATTGCAAACAGCTTGTCCCAAGCAACCGGCGTCGAACATGCAATCCATCCACTCCCCACCGTCCATCGCAACCGAATCCTTCTCCGACGCTGCTGCGGCCGTCGCCCGGCTCGAAGAGATCTACGAGCGCAACACGAAATTCCTGCGCGACCGGTTCGAGGCCTATGTCAATGGCGAAGGGATCACGACGCGGGCGCGGGCCTATTATCCCTTCGTCCGCGTCACCACCGCGACGCATGCACGGCTGGATTCGCGTCTCGCCTATGGCTTCGTCGCCGGACCCGGCGTGCACGAGACCAGTGTCACGCGGCCGGATCTGTTCCGCGCCTATCTCACCGAGCAGATCGGGCTGCTGATCCAGAACCACGGTGTTCCCGTAGAGATCGGCGAGTCCGTCGAGCCGATCCCGATCCATTTCGCCTACCGCCGCGACATCAACATCGAGGCCGCCATCACCACCAGCGAGAACTCATCCGTCGCGCGATCGCTGCGCGACGCGTTCGACGTGCCGGACCTCGCCACCATGGACGATGCGATCGCCGACGGCACGTTCGAGCTTCAGCGTGGCGCGCCCGAGCCGCTGTCCCTGTTTCGGGCCGCCCGCGTCGATTACTCGCTGCGCCGGCTCTATCACTACACCGGCACCGATCCCGAATATTTCCAGAACTTCGTGATCTTCACCAACTACCAGTTCTATGTCGACGCCTTCGTGCAGCTCTGCCAGCAGCGGCTCCAGTCCGGCGAGGCCGGCCTCGAAGCCTTCGTCGCGCCCGGGAATGTGATCACGCGCAGCGGCGGAGCGACCATAGGGATGGCACCCGTGCGGGCGCCGCAGATGCCGGCCTTCCATCTCGTCACGCCCGGCTATCGCGGCATCACCCTGATCAACATCGGAACCGGACCGTCCAACGCGCGCAACGTCACCGACCACGTTGCCGTGCTGCGTCCGCACGCCTGGCTGATGCTCGGCCATTGCGCGGGCCTGCGTAACACGCAACGGCTCGGCGACTACGTGCTCGCGCATGGCTATGTGCGCGAGGACCATGTGCTCGATCGCGAGCTGCCGCTGTGGGTGCCGATCCCGGCGCTCGCGGAGATGCAGGTCGCGCTGGAGGAGGCGGTCGAAGACGTCACCGGGCTCGAGGGTTTCGAGCTCAAGCGCCTGATGCGCACGGGCACCGTCGCAAGCGTCGACAACCGCAACTGGGAGATCTCCGGACCGGCCGTGATCCGCCGCCTGTCGCAATCGCGTGCGGTCGCGCTCGACATGGAATCGGCCGCGATCGCCGCCAACGGCTATCGCTTCCGCGTTCCCTACGGCACCCTGCTGTGCGTCTCCGACAAGCCGCTGCATGGCGAGATCAAGCTCGCGGGCATGGCCAGCGAATTCTACCGCCGCCGCGTCGGCCAGCATCTCGAGATCGGCCTGAAAGCGCTGGAGCGGCTCAAGCAGCAGGAATCGGAGCGGTTGCATTCGCGAAAACTTCGCAGTTTCGCCGAAGTCGCGTTCCAATGACGCGCTTACTGCCCGCGACCCGCAAGGACAGGAGAACTGTCGTACGAACATTGACGTCTCGGTGAGCACCGCACTCCGGAATATCACGGCGAAGGAGGGGTTATCACGTCGTCCGGGGCCGCTTGGATCGAGACAGGAGACAGAGATGATCACAACGATGATCAGGTTCGTCGCGCTGGGAACGTTTGCGGCGCTGCTGGTTTCCCCTGTGCATGCCGCAGGGGGAGGCGGGGGCGGCGGTGGTGGTGGCGGTAATGGTGGCAGCGATCCTTATGGCGGCGCCTATTCAACGCCCAGCACCAGCACCGCCCAACCGACCTATCCGAGGCGCTCGGGAACGAAGGCCGGTCAGAAAGGCAAGAAGCCGAACAACCAGTCAAGCATTGACGATCCGGCATTCGCCGCCGGCTATCGCGTCGCCTATGACACCATCTACGAACGTAACGACTATGCGGCCGCGATCGATCAATTGAAATCGCTCGGCCATGACGACCATCCGAACGTCGCCAACCTCATCGGCTATTCCTATCGCAAGCTCGGCGACTACGCGCAATCGCAGGTGTGGTACCAGCGCGCACTCAAGGCAGACCCGAACCACGTGCTGACCTGGCAGTACTATGGGCTTTGGCAGCTCGAGCAGGGCAATCGCGAGCAGGCGCTCTATCACCTGAGCCGGATTGCCGCCATTTGCGGGACTGATTGCGAGGAGTACAAATCGCTGGCCGCGGCACTGGAGAAGCCGACCGGCACGGCGCTCGTGTACTGACGGGGCAGGGTGGTTTCGCCGCGACGGGCGGCCATCGTGTCTGACGCAACCATGTGACGAGGAGGCGGGGTGACCCTCCCGTCCTCGCGCGTGGAGCTGTGGCGGATACGGCCGGCGAAGCCGCCTGCACGAAGCCGCCTGCACATGGTGACAACGCGCCAGATTTTCAGCATTGTCCGTTCGGGGCGCGAACGGGACAATTGGATGCCGCTTACGCGCGACAAGATCATCGGTCATGACCTCGAACGGCTGGCCTTTCGCTTCACCATGACGAGCGAGGGCGAGGTCGTGCAGTGCCAAATCAGCGACGCGGCGCTGGACGAACTCGCGGGCATGCAGGGCACCGAAAGCAGCGCGCGGCACGCGCAGTTCCTGTCCCTGCGCGAAACCATCGAGCGGATCGCATCAGATCTCTACGACGAGGCGCCGCGGTTCAAGGGCTTTGTGGTGCGGATTTTCATGCGGCATTTGGGAAGGTAGGCGCGACGCTGAGGGCGGACCGCGCCTCACCTCCGCTGTCATCGCCCGGCTTGACCGCGCGATCCTGTATTCCAGAGGCAGTTGTGATTGAACCGATAGGCCGCGGCGTACTGGATGCCCCGCTTTCGCAGGGCATGACAGTGATCGTGCGGCGGGGTCATCCCGACTTACTTGAGCTACGGAAGCAGATCACCCCTCCAACGTCTTGAGCAGCAACTTCAGCGCCGTCGCCGCGAACACCTGCATGTTGGCGAAGCGATCGTTGTTGCCCGTCTCCAGCGTCATCACCTCCACTCCGGGTCCCGCGACTGCCATGCAGCTGTGGCCGGCCGCATCGCCGTAGCGGTTGCCGGTGGGACCGGCGGCGCCGGTTTCGGACAGGCCCCAGTCGCATTTGAAGCGGCTGCGCATCTGTTCGGCCAGGAGTTTCGCATAGGGCTCCGACGAGGATCGAAAACCCTTCATTCCATCGTCCGAAATATCCATCAGCACGCGCCTCGCATCGCGGGTGTAGACCACGGCGCCGCCGAGGTAATAGGCCGACGCGCCGGGCACCGCGAGCAGGCTGGCCGAGATCAGGCCGCCAGTCGAGGATTCCGCGACCGCGATGGTCTGTTTGCGTGCGACCAGTTTGGCCGCGACCTGTTCCGCAATGCCGACGAGCTCTTTCATCCCTTTGACCTCTCATTCCCTCGCAACCGAGCTCAGCCTTCCTAGCATATGACAGCGGCCTTGGCCGAGTTGCGGGCAGCGGGCAGGCCTGCTTGAATAGCGGACAAAGCGGAGCGGCCAAGTGCCGCCCGCGAGAAGACGTGACGAGGAAACGTGAGAAGGGAGACGTCATGGCGTCCCTGATCGTCGGCGGGGTGGATTGCGACGTGCATCCGGCCGTGCCGAATCTGACCAGCCTGCTGCCCTACCTGAACGAGTATTGGCGCGATCAGGTGACGACGCGCGGCATGGTCGACCTCGTCTCGCAATCCTACCCGAAGAACTCGCCGATCGTGGCGCGCCCCGATTGGCGCCCCGAGACGGGCAAGCCGGGCGAAAGCCTCAACGACATGCGGCGCCATGTGCTCGATCCCTTCCAGCTCACGCACGCCATCTGCAATCCACTCTACGGCGTGCAGATGGTGTTTTCCGAGGACATGCAGGCCGCCTTCTGCCGCGCGCTGAACGATTGGCTCGTGAAGGAATGGCTCGATCGCGATCCGCGGCTGCGCGGCTCGATCGTGATCCCCACCCAGAGCGTCGAAAAGTCCGTCGCCGAAATCGAACGCTGCGCGCAGGACAAGCGCTTCGTGCAGGTGCTGATGCTCGTCATGGGCGATTCGCCGCTGGGCAAGCGCGCGCTGTGGCCGATCTATGAGGCGGCGGAACGGCTGGACCTCCCCGTCGGCATCCACGCCGGTTCCGCCTATCACAATCCCCCGAGCGCTGTGGGGTGGGGGTCCTATCACATCGAGGATTATGTCGGTCAGGCGCAGGCGTTCCAGACTCAACTGACCAGCCTCATTGTCGAAGGCGTATTCGTCAAATACCCGCGCCTGAAAATGGTGATGCTGGAATCCGGCGTCTCCTGGATCGCGCCCTATCTCTGGCGCCTGCACAAGTTCTGGCGCGGGGTGCGGATGGAGACGCCCTGGGTCGATCGTGCGCCGCTGGAAATTGTGCGTAGCAACATCCGCTTCTCGTTACAGCCATTTGATGCGCCGCCGGAACCTGAGACATTAATTCGCCTGTTTGATCATATGCAGTCCGACGAATTGGTCCTATTCTCCACGGACTATCCGCACTGGCAATTCGACGGCCAGGACGCGCTGCCCGAAGGTCTGTCCCCCGATCTCGTGCGCAAGATCATGATCGACAATCCGCATGCAACCTATCCCCGCCTGAGATAGCCCGCTGCCAAAGGAGGCAAGGCGATGAATATCCAGTTCCGCGAGAGCACCGAAGCTGCTTCCCCTCTGACGACCAAGACCGCGATCGCGGACTGCGACATCCATCCGGCACGCGCGACCCGCACTGAGCTCTATCCTTACCTCGCCAAGCGCTGGCAGCATCATCTCGAAGTCTACGGCGTTCATGCCTATCAGGGCATGATGGAAGGCCCGCCCTATCCGAAGGCCCAGCCCAACGCATCGCGCCGCGACGCCTATCCGCCGGAAGGCGGACCGCAAGGTTCCTCGCTCTCCTTCATGCAGAAGCAGCTGCTCGATCCCAACAACGTGCAACTCGGCGTGCTCAACCCGCTCAACACCGGGCAGGGCATCCGCAATCACGAGCTTTCGGCCGCGCTCTGCTCGGCGATCAACGACTGGCAGATCGACAAATGGACCAGCAAGGACAAGCGGCTGAAGGCCTCGATCGTCGTCGGCAACGAGGACGGGCTGTCGGCCGCAGCCGAAATCCGCGAGCGCGCCGGCGACAAGAACTTCGTCCAGGTGCTGCTGCTCAGCCGTAACGTCGAGCCGCTCGGCCAGCGCCGCTATTGGCCGATCTATCAGGCCGCGGAAGAGGCGGGCCTTCCCGTTGGCGTCCACGCCTTCGGCTTCGGCGGCAATCCGATCACGCCGTCGGGCTGGCCCAGCTATTACATCGAGGAGATGGTGGGCCACTCGCAGTGCCAGCAATCGGCGCTCGCAAGCCTCGTGCTCGAAGGCGTGTTCGAGCGCTTCCCGAAATTGAAGATGGTGATGATCGAGGCCGGTTTCGGCTGGGCGCCGTCGCTCGCCTGGCGGTTGGACAAGGCCTGGCAGCGACTGAGGAGCGAAGTGCCGCATGTGAAGCGGCCGCCGTCCGAATATATCCGCGAGCAGGTGTGGTGGACGACGCAGCCGATGGAAGACCCGGAGCGGCGCGAGGATCTGTTCGACGTCATCAAATGGATCGGCTGGGACCGTCTGCTGTTCGCGACCGACTATCCGCACTGGGATTACGACGAGCCATCGCGCGTGTTGCCAGCGGGCGTCAGCGAGACCAATCGCGAGGCGTTCTATCTCGGCAATGCGCAGAAGCTTTACGGGATTAGTTGATGGCGCGTCATGTGATTGCCTCGGTGGATGAACTGCCGCCGGGGACACGAAAATTTCTCGAGATCGACGGCCGGCCGATCGCGATCTTCAACATCAAGGGCGAATATTTCGGCCTGATGAACCGCTGCCCGCATCAGGGCGCGGCGCTGTGCGAGGGCCCGCTGATCGGGCTCGCCCAGTCAAAAGATCCCGGCGAGATCGAATACACGAAACTCGGCGAGATCATCCGTTGCCCCTGGCACGGCTGGGAGTTCGACATCCGCACCGGCCAGTCCTACTGCGATCCCCGCCGCTTCCGCGTGAAGGCCTATCCGGCCCATGTCGAGCCGGGCGCGAGCGTGGTGAAGGGGCCGTATGTCGCCGAGACGATCCCGGTCAGCGTCGAGAGCGATTACGTGGTGGTGGAGCTGTAGGCCCCACCGTCATCGGGACTGCACTCCCTCGCCCCGTTCTTACGGGGAGAGGGTTGGGGTGAGGGGCCTCTCTCCGCGCATAAGGTCGCTGACGGACCTGTACCCCTCACCCGAATTCGATCTGCGATCGAATTCGACCTCTCCCCGCAAGGGGGAGAGGTGAAGAAAGAGGGCGCCCCGGAATGACACCGTCCTAGCGGCCCGCGACCGGCTCCGCCACCGGATCATACGTCGGCACAGCCTCGCCGCCGCGGCGATACACCACCGATGCTGCGATGATGCCGAGCAGCGCCGCGAACATCAGCCAGAAGCCGGGCGAGGCCTTGTCGCCGGTCTTGTCGATCAGCCAGGTCGAGGCGAACGGCGTGAAGGTGCCGAACAGGGCGGCTGCGAGCGCGAAGGCGAGCGAGAAGCAGGTGGTGCGGACATGTGCCGGCACGATCTCGACCAGAGCACCGAGCATGGTGCCGCTGTAGACGCCGAAATAGAACGAGAACATCATCTCCACCGCGAGCAGCTTGCCGAAAGTCGGCGCCGCCACCAGCCAGTGCAGCGCCGGATAGGCGGTGACCAGCGACAGGCAGGCGATGGTGATCAGCACCGGCTTGCGGCCGATGCGGTCGGACAGGGCGCCGCCGACCGGATTCCAGATGAAGTTGGTCACGGCGACCAGCAGCGTCACGAGCAGCGCGTCCTGCGTCGTCAGCTTCAACACGTTCTTGCCGAAGGTCGGGGTGTAGACGGTGACGAAGTAGAACGTCGTCGTGGTCAGGACCGCGATCATCATGCCGAGGATGACGATGCGCCAGTTGGCGAGCGCGGAGGCGAACACCTCGCTCGCGGTCGGATGCTTCTTCATGGCGAGGAAGGCCGGCGTCTCCTCGAGCGTCCGCCGCAGCAGGAAGATCAGCGGAATGATCAGGCAGCCGACGAAGAACGGAATGCGCCAGCCCCAGGCGGTGACGATGTCGGCCGGCATCACCTCGGACAGGATGTAACCGAGGATCGAGGCCACGAAGATCGCGACCTGCTGGCTCGACGATTGGAACGAGGTGTAGAAGCCGCGGTTGCCGGGCGTTGAGATCTCGGCGAGATAGACCGAGACGCCGCCGAGCTCGACGCCGGCGGAGAAGCCCTGCAGCAGGCGGCCGATCAGCACGATGATCGGCGCTGCAATGCCGATGGTTGCGTAGCTCGGGCAGAACGCGATCACCACGGTGCCGAAGGCCATGATGCCGAGCGTGACGATCAGGCCCTGGCGACGGCCGATGCGGTCGATGTAGGCGCCGAGCACGATCGCGCCCACGGGCCGCATCAGCGCACCGAGCCAGAACACGCCGAAGGTGTTGAGCAGCGAGGCGGTCTCGTTGGAGGAGGGGAAGAAGGCCTTGCCGATGGCGGCGGCGTAGAAGCCGAACAGGAAGAAGTCGAATTGCTCGAGGAAATTGCCGGATGTTGCGCGCAGGATCGCGCCGACACGCGACTTGATCTCGGGCGGATTGGTTGCTGGTCCAGCCATGACGTTACTCCCTTCAGGACGCGGCCGGACCGGAACTCATTTCACGGCAAGGCGACAGATTGTTGCTGCGACAATCTGTCATACCCCTTCTCGCGCGGGGCGCAGCGAGTCAACCGATTTTGCTGTGGAAGTCGATGATTTTTCAGGCTTTATTCTGCGTTGCGGCGACCACCCATTGGCGGAATGCGGCAAGCTTCGGCGCCTCTCGGCCGCCCTCCGGCGAGACCAGGTAAAAGCCGGCATCGGCCGGCAACGCGATCTTGAAGGGGACCACGAGCCGGCCCTTGGCGATGTCGTCCTGAACGTACGAGGTCCGCCCCATCGCCACGCCGATGCCGTCGATCGCAGCCTGGATGGTCATGAAGATCATGTCGAAGGTGATGCCGGGCTGCTTGGCGATGTCGGCCGGCAAGCCTGCCGCGGTCAACCATAGCCGCCAGTCGTCGCTGTTGGCGTTCGAGGTGTGCAGCAGCGGATAGCCTCTCAAATCTTCCGGCTGGCGCAGTGGCTTGTCGCCGCGCAGGAGTGACGGGCTGCACACCGGAAACAGCTCGTCCGCCATCAGCCAGTCGGCGCGCAGGCCCGGCCACTGGCCACGCCCGTAGCGGATCGCGGCATCGACATTGTCGCGCTGGAAGTCGACGAGGTTGGTCGATGTGGTGATGCGGACATCGATGCCGGGGTGCTGCTCCTGGAAATCGGTGAGCCTTGGCAGCAGCCATTTCGCGGCGAGCGAGGCCAGCGTCGACACCGTCAGCACCTTGTCGTCGTCCTTCCGCAGCAGGCGGTCGGTGGCGAGCCTGAGATCGTTGAAGGCAGCGCGGACGCCCGGCAGGTAGTCGCGCGCCTCCGGCGTCAGCGCCAGCGCGCGGTTCTGCCGGACGAACAGGCGGATGCCGAGCTCCTCCTCGAGCCTGCGGATCTGATGGCTGATCGCGGTCTGCGTCACGTTCAGCTCGGTCGCAGCCAAAGTGAAGCTGAGATGGCGTGCGGCGGCCTCAAAGGCCCGCAATCCGTTCAGCGAGGGCAATCTGGCAGTCATTTGGCAGCAGGATACATGACGTTATTTCATGCGAAAAGGTACAAATTGTCGTTTGTCGAAACGACCGTACGAGCAGATATTAGCCTCAAGTTTAGCTCGAGGAGCTGAAAATGTCTACTTGCACCACCGAATCGATGACAAATCATCATGCGACTGGTCTGATCCACCAGATCGGCGAGACGCTGCATATCTGGCACGAGCGCTACCGGACGCGGCAGGAGCTGACCCACTGGACCGCCCGTGACCTCCATGACGTCGGCCTGTCCTGGAGCGACATTGCCTTCGAGGCTGAGAAACCCTTCTGGCGGGCCTGATCGGCCGCCAGGCCGGCGCCGCCTGATCAGGGGCGCCGGCGGTCCCCCTTTCCGTTGGGCATGTGTCATGAGCACTCTTCGCCTGGAAGACCTGAAGCAATATTCGGATACGCTGCGCACCCGGCAAGGTGAGGCGCTCAATGTCCGCTTCGTCGAGCCGCGCGACACCGAGGAGCTCCAGCACTATTTCCGCTCGCTCTCGACCCGTTCCCGCTACAACCGCTTCTTCGGCGCGATCAGCGAGCTGCCGAAGGGCTTGCTGAACGACTTCCTCCAGGTCGGCGAGCGCGAGCGCTTCACCGTCGTCGCGACCAAGATGGTCGACGGATTCGAAACCATCGTCGCCGAGGCGCGCTACGCCTTCCACGAAGCGAACGCGACGCTCGAATTTGGCCTCTCGGTCGACGACCGCTGGCAGGGCCACGGCATCGCCACCGCGCTTTTGAGGAATCTCGAATGCCGAGCTGCCGCGCTCGGCGCCGAGCACATGTTCGGCGACACGCTGCGCTCCAACGAGACCATGATCTCGCTCGCGCGCAAATCCGGCTTCGGCTTCGTCAACCATCCGGACGACTGGAAGCTGGTGCGCTTCGACAAGGAGATCAACGTGGCGCCGAAAGACATTCCCTGTGCGAGCTGGCGTCTCGCCGCGCTTTCCCGTCAGGCCGATAGCCCCTCAGCCTTGGCCTGACAATACTCCGAGCCCGGCCTGGCGAAACCAGAGCCGGGCATTTTTTTTGCCCTCACGCAGCAGTGTCGTTTGTGAAGTCGGTCGAGGTCGCGATCGTTCGCCACTCCGCTAGTTCCTTCGCGACGAACGCGTTCTTCGCTTCAATCCGTTCCACCGTATCGCTGCCAAGCGGCAACCGCAGCGGCGGGTTCTTGGCGTCGGCGAGCTTCAGGAAGGCCTGCGCCAGCTTGCGCGGGTCGCCGCGCTGGCCGCCATTGGCGTCGGCTGCACGCGCTCGGGTCTTGCCGACGCTCTCTTGATAGTCGCCGATCTGCATCGCCGTGCGGGACAGCGAGGTCTCGTCGAGGAAGTCGGTGCGGAAGAAGCCTGGCTCGACCACGGTCACCTTGATACCGAGCGGCGCGACTTCGCCAGCCAGCGCTTCGCTGAGACCTTCCACCGCGAACTTGGTCGCGCCATAGACGCCCCAGCCGGGATAGCCGGCGTACCCGCCGACCGACGAGATGTTGATGATGTGGCCGGAACGCTGGCGGCGCATATGCGGCAGCACCGCGCGGGTGACGCCGAGCAACCCGAACACGTTCGTGCCGAACAGTTTTTGCGTCTCGGCACCGCTGGCCTCCTCGATCGCACCCAGAAGGCCGTAGCCGGCGTTGTTGACGAGGATGTCGATGCGCCCGAATTTCCTGACCGCCTGGCCCGCAGCCTCATGCGCCTCGGTCTCGCTGGTCACGTCGAGCCGGGTGGCGAGCAGCCGCTCGTGACTGCCGAGCCGGGCGGTGACGGTCGACGGGTCGCGCGCGGTCGCGACCACGGCGTCGCTGGCCTTCAACGCCGCTTCGGCGATCAATGCGCCAAATCCGCGAGACGCTCCTGTGATGAACCAGACACGCATGGTGTTGCCCTTTCCGTTCTTGCTCCGGCGGCATGCCGAGGCCGATGGGCAAGGTGTAGCGGCTCGCCATAGCTGAGATAATCCGCTATATATTTTGCAAGCTATTGAGAACAATTCAGTAATGCAGATCGACCCGTCCGACCTCGCGACCTTCCTCGCCATTGCCCGCCACCGCAGCTTTCGCGCGGCGGCGACCGAACTCGGCGTCACGCCATCCGCGCTGTCCCATGCTCTGCGCAATGTCGAGGAACGGTTGGGCCTCAGGCTCCTGAACCGCACAACCCGCAGCGTGGCGCTCACCGAGGCCGGTGAGCGGCTGTTTGCCCGCATCACGCCGGCCTTCCGTGACATCGACGATGCGCTCGAGGACCTCAACAATTTCCGCGGCAAGCCTGCCGGGACGCTGCGCTTCACTGCCGCGCGCCAGTCGGCGCAGCTCGTGCTGCTGCCGATCGTGACACGCTTCCTGAAAGCGTTTCCGGATATCAGCGTCGAGATCGTGATCAATGACGTCCTGATCGACATGGTCGCGGCCGGTTTCGACGCCGGCGTGCGTTTTGGCGAGACCATTGCCGCCGACATGATCGCGGTACCGATCGGCCCGCGTCACCGTTTTGCCGTGGTCGGCTCGCCCGGCTTCTTCAAGGCGCACGAGGCGCCGAACACGCCGCATGATCTGAAAGGCCTGCCGTGCATCCGCTACCGCTTCACCAGCGGCGCGCTCTATCACTGGGAATTCGAGCGCGGCGGCATCGAGCTCGCCATCGACGTCACCGGGCCGCTGACGATGAACGACCAGGACCTGATGGTCGATGCGGCGCTCGACGGAATCGGTCTCGCCTATGTGTTCGAGGCCCAAGTGGAGGCGCTGCTCGCCAAGCGCAAGCTGGTGCGCGCACTCGCCGACTGGTGCCCGGCCTACCCAGGCTTCTTCCTGTATTATCCGAGCCGCCGCCAATTGCCGGCGGCGCTGCGGGCCTTCGTGGATTTCGCGCGGGCGCCTGCCGCGTAGCCCGGACGGAGCGAAGCGCAATCCGGGATTCGTTCCGCGCTCGCAGGCTTTCCCGGATTTCGCTTCGCTCCATCTGGGCTACGTCCGGTTGCCGCACGCTCTACTTCCCCGTGAACACCGCCTTGCGCTTCTCGATGAACGCTTGCACGGCTTCCTTGTGATCGGCGGTCGTGGTGAGGCGGATCAGCCGCTCGGCCTCGTGATCGCGGGCGGTCTCGAAATCGAACAGTAAGGCTTCGTCGAGATTGTCCTTCATGTAGCGGAGCGCCATGCGTGGGCCTTCGGCGAGCGACTTTGCCAGGGCGAAGGCTTCAGCTTGCAACTTGTCGTCGGGCACGACGCGGTTGACGAGGCCGATGGCTTCGCAACGCGCCGCATCGACCCGGTCGCCGGTGAACAGGAGCTCGCGCGCCCGCGCGGTACCGACGAGACGGGTAAGCAGCCAGGCGATGCCGTAATCGCCGCTAAGCGCGATGCGGGCGTAGCCGGTGGCGACGAAGGCCGATTGTGCGGCGATGCGAATGTCGCAGGCCATGGCGATCGCGAGACCCACGCCGACTGCCGGCCCCGGCAGCGCGGCGATGGTCGGCTTGCGCACCGACACCAGCGCGCCCGTGAGCAGCCGCTGCCGCTCCTGGAGATCGCCGACCTTGTCGTCAAAGGACATTTCGAGCTTGGCCTTGTCGTGATGCGCGCCCATGCCCTTGACGTTGCCGCCGGCGCAGAAGGTCTCGCCCGCGCCGGTGAGCAGCAGTGCACCGACATTGCGGTCCTCGCCGCAGGTGCGGATCATCGTGCGCAGCGCCGGCGTCAGCGTGTCCGACAGCGAGTTGCGCGCCTCCGGCCGGTTCAACGTGATCACCGCGACGCGGTCGCGGATGACGCAAAGGAGTTCGTTGGTGCCGGTGTCGATGGTGGTTTCCGTGGTCATGTCGCTCCCTCTCTTTCGTCATTGCGAGGAGCGAAGCGACGAAGCAATCCAGTCTGTATCGGATGAGGCATCTCTGGATTGCTTCGCTTCGCTCGCAATGACGGTTGTTGTGACGTTATCGCCTCAAAACTTCTCCACCCACGGCCGCAGCTCCAGCTCCCAGCTCCAGGCGCTGCGCGGCTGTTGCAACACGTTCCAATAGCTCTCCGCAATCGCGTCGGGATCGAGCATCGAGTCCGGCTTGTCCGATGCTTCCGCGCGCGCCGCGCTGCGGATGCCGCCGTCGATGACGAAATGCGCGACATGGATGCCTTGTGGCGACAGCTCGCGCGCCATGCTCTGCGCGAGGCCGCGCAGCGCGAACTTGCCCATGGCGAACGGAGCGGACTGCGCATAGCCCTTGACGCTGGCGGAGGCGCCGGTGAACAGGATCGCGCCATGCTTGTTCGGTAGCATCCGCCTCGCCGCCTGCTGCCCCACCACGAAGCCGCCATAGGCGCTGACCGCGATCGCCTGCGCGACGTCGGCCGGAACCAGGTCGACGAACGCCCCGCGCGAGCGGCCGCTGGCATTGTAGACGACGAGGTCGGGCGTGCCGATCTCGCGCTCGACGAGGCCGAATAGACGCTCGACCTCATCGGGCTCGGTGGCGTTGCAGGCATAGGCCTTTGCGCCGGTCTCGCTGCAGAGCGCGCCGAGCTTTTCGATCTTGCGAGCGGCAAGCGCGATGCGAATGCCCTGGGCAGACAGCAGCCGCGCCAGCGAGGCGCTCAGGCCTTCGCCGGCACCGACGATGAGCGCGATCTTGTATTTCGGGTGTTCCATGGCGTGATCTCTCGAGCTAAGGAGCCGCTGATCTAGGCATGGGCCGCGCAAACAACCAGCCGGATTGGCAGTTGACGCGATCACAATTCCGCAGAGCGAATTGCTCCTTCACCGTGATCATGCCTCCCTGACAATTTGCGGCTTTATCCGTATCCGCAACTGGAGCATGATCGACATCATCCCAAGCGGCAAGCGCTAAAGTAGCGCAAAATGTTCGCAGGGCGCGGAAACGAAGAGGACGATCATGCACAAGCCGGTCACAGGGCAGCCAAAAAATGTCGCGGCCGAACAATCCGGCCTGCTGGCGCCCGACACCACGGGCATGAATTTCTACCGCGCCGATCAGGCGCTGACCGATCTCCTGCGCATCCACCTGCCGGAGACACTGTTCCGCCACATCGAGCCGCATCTCGACCGCCTCGGCGAACTTGCCGGTGGCCCGCTCGACGAATGTGCGCGCCTCGCCGACCGGCACACGCCGGTGCTGCACCAGCGCGACAAGTTCGGCCGCGACGTGCAGTGGATCGAATACCACCCGGCCTATCGCGAGTTGGAGAACGCCGCTTTCGGCGAGTTCGGCATCCACGCGCTCTCGATCCGCAAGGGCATCATGGGCTGGCCGGACAAATATCCCGTCGTCGCCAAGCACGCGTTCACCTTCCTGTTCAACCAGACCGAATTCGGTATGGGCTGTCCGATCAACGTCACCGACGGCTGCGCCAAGCTGCTGGCGAATTTCGGCAGCGAGGCGCTGAAGGCGAAATATCTTGATGGCCTCACCCAGACCGACATGAGCAAACTGACGCAGGGCGCCCAGTTCATGACGGAAAAGGAGGGTGGCTCAGATGTCGGCACGCTGACCACGCGCGCGGTGCAGGAGGGTGACCATTGGCGCCTCTACGGCGAGAAATGGTTCTGCTCGAATGCCGATGCGAAGGTCGTGATGCTGCTGGCGCGCCCCGAAGGCGCCGGCCCCGGCACGCGTGGCGTCGGCCTGTTCCTGATGCCGCGCTTCCTCGACGACGGCTCGCAGAACCACTACCGGATCGTGCGTCTCAAGGACAAGCTCGGGACGCGCTCGATGGCGTCAGGGGAGATCAAGCTGGAGGGTGCGATCGCCTATGCCGTGGGCAAGCTCGACCGCGGCTTCGTGCAGATGGCCGAGATGGTGAACTCCTCGCGGCTCTCCAACGGCGTCAAATCCACCGCGCTGATGCGCCGCGCCTATCATGATGCGATGACGGTGGCCAAGAACCGCGTGGTGTTCGGCAACCGCATCATCGACCTGCCGCTCGGGCGACGGCAGATGCTGAAGATCATGCTGCCGGTCGAGCAGGCGTTGTCGATGAGCTTTCTCACCGCCGACGCGCTCGACCGTGCGGAAGCCGGCAGCCAGGATGCGGCGGCGCTGTTGCGCATCCTGACTCCAACGTTAAAATTCCGGGCCACGCGCGATGCGCGCAAGGTCTGCGGCGATGCGCTCGAGATGCGCGGCGGCATCGGCTATATCGAGGAATTCGCCATAGCCCGCCTGCTGCGCGATGCGCATCTTGGTTCGATCTGGGAGGGCACAGGAAATATCGTCGCCATCGATGCGCTCAAGCGCGCGGTCGGCCGCCACGGCGCCGAATCCGCGCTCGCCGCCGACCTGCATGCCCGGCTCGACGACAGCGCGTCCGTGCCGCAGGCCTGGCGCGACCGTTTGCGCGGCCTCGTCGATCGTGCGGTGGGCTTCGCACGTGAGGTCGCTGGCAAGGCCGACAACGAGGCCGATGCGCGCCGCGCGACGAGCCTGCTTTATCATGTCGCCAGCGCGGTCGCGCTCGCCTGGGAAGCGCATCGTATCCACGACATGCGCGGCGATGCGCGCCGGCTGTTGCTGTCGCGGCTGGTGGTCGATCACCGGGTGTCGCCGAGCGATCCGTTCCGGCTGACGGAAAATGCCGTGCAGCAGAAGGTCGCGGCGCTGCTGCTCGGCGATCGCGCGTGCGGCATGAGCGAGGTTGGCGAACTGGTTCTGGCAGCGTAGGCTCCTTCTCACCTCTCCCAAAGGGAGAGGTGAAGACCCGCACTCAACGAAAACCATAACAACGAGGAAACACTGATGAAGGCCGCCGTCCTTTATGAAGTCAACAAGCCTCTGGTCATCGAGGATGTCAGCCTGCCGAAGCCGGGCCCACGTGAGGTGCTGATCCGCACATCAGTCGCCGGGCTCTGCCACTCTGACCTGCACTTCATGGAAGGCCTTTATCCGCACCCGCTGCCCGCGGTGCTCGGGCACGAGTCCGCCGGCGTGGTCGAGCAGGTCGGCTCCGACGTCACTTACGTGAAGCCTGGCGACCATGTCGTCACCTGCCTCTCGGTGTTCTGCGGCACCTGCGACAATTGCACCACGGGCCGCACCGTGCTCTGCACCGACACCACGGTGAAGATGCTGCCGGGCGCCTCGAACCGGATGCAGTGGAACAGGTCGGAGAAGCTGCACCAGTTCCTCAATCTCTCGTCCTTTGCCGAGCAGATGCTCGTGCACGAGAACGCGATCGTCAAAATCAGGAAAGAGATGCCGCTCGACCTCGCCGCGCTGATCGGCTGCGGTGTCATCACAGGCTACGGCGCGGTGGTGAACACGGCGAAGGTGACGGCCGGCGAGACCGTTGCCGTGATCGGTTGCGGCGGCGTCGGCATGGCCGCGATCAACGGCGCGCAGATCGCAGGCGCCGGCCGCATCATCGCCATCGACACTAACCCGGCAAAGCTCCAGCTCGCGACCAAGCTCGGCGCGACCGACATCATCAACCCCGCCGACGGCGACGTCGTGCAGCAGGTCCGTGACCTCACCAATGGCGGCGTGCATCATTCCTTCGAGGTGCTCGGCCGTAAGGAGACCGCAGAGCAGGCTTTTGGCATGCTCGCTTCGGGCGGCACGGCCACCATCGTCGGCATGATCCCGTTCGGCCAGAAGATCGAGCTGCACGGCTTCGACTTCCTTAGGGAACGCCGAATCCAGGGCTCGTCGATGGGCTCCAACCATTTCCGCGTCGACATGCCGCGGCTGGTCGATTTCTACCTGCGCGGCCGGCTGCATCTGGAGGACTGGATCTCGGCAAAACTGAAGCTGTCGGAGATCAACGAGGGCTTTGCCAGCATGAAAGCCGGCAAGACGCTGCGCAGCGTGATCGTGTTTGATAGCTGATTACCGGCGTTCGCCGGTGTCGCTCCAAAACAGGGGTCATCGCCCGGCTTGACCGGGCGATCCAGTATCCCAGAGGCGGCAGTGATTGAATCGAGAAGCCGCAGCGTACTGGATGCCCCGGTCAAGCCGGGGCATGACAGCGGAGGGTGAGGATGGCTTGCCTCAACTCACCGCGACACGTGCGCCGAGACTGCCAGCCATTTCCCGTTCTTCTTGGTCCAGCAATCGGTATAGCGGCCGGTCGCCTGCTGGCCGTCGGTGGTGGTGTAGCTGGTCGCGGCGTGGATGATGGCGAAGTCGCCCATGATGCGGATGATGACGTCGCGCGCCTGCAGATTGCGGATCGCGATCGGCCGCGCCGTCTGCTCCAGGAAGGCCGCGCGGTCGACCAGCGTCTTCGGGATTGGAGCAATAGAATTCCGGCGCCAGGATCTCGTCGAAACGCCTGACGTCGCAGTTCTGCACAGAGGCGACATAGTCACGGTTGAGTGCGGTCATTGCGAGGAGCCACCCGGTCCCGCCTTCGGCGGGCCGGATGAAAGGCTCCGCGACGAAGCAATCCAGGCTGCTTCCGCGGGTAGATTTCTGGATTGCTTCGCTGCGCTCGCAATGACGGGAAGGACTAATCATCAAACATCTTCGGCGGCACGAACCCGCCGAACTCGCGCTCGATCAGCTCGGCGAGCTTGAGCGGCGTGCGGTCCTCCAGCCACGGGCCGACGATCTGGACGCCGACCGGCAGGCCGTCCGGCGCAAAACCGGTCGGGATCGCGGTGGAGGGCAAGCCGGGCAAGGTCGCGATGCCGGGCCAGGCGAGCTGGTCCGGATAGACATGCTCCTTGCCGTCGATGGTGATCCGCCGCGTTTCCTGGTCAGGCGAATGGTCATGCGGGTAGGCCGGCGTCGGCATGACCGGGCAGATCACCGCGTCGAACGTTCTGAACAGCTCGCGCCATTGCGCCCGCAGCCGTACGCGTCCGCCATTGGCCGCCTGCCAGTCGCGATGGCTGAGCGCAATACCGCGCAGCCGCTCCGCAGCTAAGCTGTTGTCGCCTTCCGGCAACGCCGCTGCCGCCGCTTTTGCACCGGCATAGGTGTCGGGCGCGAAGGTTGCGCCCAGGAACGACATCAGCATGCGCATATAGAGGCGCGATGAGGCCGCGAAATCCGGCAATAGCGGACTGCTACGCTCGATCTTCACGCCGGCCCTGGCGAGGTTGTCGGCCAGCTTGTTGATGGTTCCGCGCACGGCCGTGTCGGTCGGCAGCACCGGATCGGTATCGATCACCAGCACGCGGAAATCCTTTAGCGCGGTGTGGCGGGCTGCCGGCAATTCGAGCCGGTAGGCCAGGCCCGCATCGATCGGATCGGGCCCGGCCATCACGTCGAGCAGCAGCGAGAGATCGGCGGCACTGCGCGCCATCGGGCCGATCACCGAGAGGTCGCGCTCGAACGGCAGAGGCGGCAGCGGCGGCGGTGTATGGCCGCGCATGGCCACGAGGTTGAAGGTCGGCTTGTGCGCATAGATGCCGCAGTGGAAGGCCGGCACGCGCAGCGAGCCGCCGATGTCCGAGCCGATCGACAGCGGGCCGTAGCCCGCGGCGAGCGCCGCCGAGGAGCCACCGGATGAGCCGCCCGGCGTGCGGCCGAGATCGTAGGGATTGTTCGTCGTGCCGTAGATGTCGTTGTAGCTCTGCCAGTCGCCGAGCCCGAGCGGCACGTTGGTCTTGCCGATGACGATGGTGCCCGCATCCTTCACCCGGGCGATCGGTAGTGCGTCTTCCCTGGCGATGAAATCCTTTTGGGCGGGAATGCCCCAGGTCGTCGGCAGGCCGGCGACGTTGTAGGATTCCTTCACCGTCATCGGCAGGCCGAGCAGCGGCTTGCGCTCGCCGCGGGCCAATGCTGCGTCCGCGTCGCGCGCTGCGCTGAGGGCGCGGTTAAAATCCCGGACGCAGATCGCGTTGACCTTGCCGTCGTGCCGCTCGATGCGGTCGATCGCGTCCTGCGTGAGCTCGACCGCGGAGACCTTCTTCGCGATCAATGCGGCCGACAGCTCGACCGCGCTCTTGAAACTCCATTTCGACTTGGCCACCACATGCTCCTGCGTTTCATTGCCCGCCAATGATGCGCAGTTTTATATGATGTCGCAACCACCGTTTGATCGCGGTTGACCTGTCCTGAGGGCTACCTCGGCAGCATCCGCTGCATCACGCGGTCGCGATAGACGAAGATGTGTGCGAGCGCCGCAGCAATGTGAATCCCGATTGCGATGAGGAGCGCCCATTCCATCGCCTGGTGCAGGCCGTCAATGGCGCGGCCGGCTGCAGCGTTGTCGGAGGCCAGCATCGGCAGCGGCATGAGATAGAAGAATGAAACGGACCATCCCCGGTAGGAAGCGAACAACCAGCCCGAGATCGTCGTTGCCAACACGAGTGCATAGAGCAGCCAGTGCACAGCTTCCGAGGACAAGCGCTGCCAGACTGGCAGAGAGCTCTCGGGCGCAACAGGATGGGTGAGTCGCCAGAGAAAGCGGAGAGCCGTCAGCGCAAGGATCGCAATCCCGATCGAGATGTGAAACGTCATTGCGGCGCCCGGGCTCATGCCGCGGTGGATATCCGGCATCAGCCAGCCGATCGGGTATTGCACCGCAAGTAGTCCGACAATGAGCCAATGGAAGATCTTGGCCGGTTTCCCATAGTGCAGTTGGGCCGTCATGAGCTCCCTTTCGGCGAAGTGCTCGGCTAGCGCGGCCTCGCTCGAGGCAAGCAGAACTAACGTGCAGGTCAGGCTTGCGGCTGTGGCAGTGTATGAACGATGCCTCTTCATCACTGCCACAACCGCTTAAGCCGCCCCGATCAATATCCCCACCGCGAGCACGATGGCGCCGCCGAGCACGATCTGGAACACGGCCTGCAGGAACGGCGTGTCCATGTAGCGCGAGCGGATGAAGGCGATCGCCCACAATTCGAAGAACACGACGACGCCGGCGATCGCGGTTGCGATCCAGAACGCGTTGGGCCAACTATCCGGCACGAGATAGGGCGCGGTGTGGCCGAGCCCGCCAAGCGTTGTCATCGCGCCGCAGGTGATGCCGCGAAGCCAGGGCGAGCCACGTCCGGTCAGCGATCCGTCGTCGGACAGTGCTTCCGCAAAGCCCATGCTGATGCCGGCGCCGATCGAGGCGGCAAGGCCGACCAGAAAGGTCTGCCAGTTCTGGTGGGTGGCGAAGGCGGCCGCAAACAGCGGCGCCAGTGTCGAGACCGAACCGTCCATGAGGCCGGCGAGGCCCGGCTGCACATATTGCAGCACGAACATCCGCCGCCGCGTGCGATCCTCCTCGGCGCGCACGTCCGGCTTCAGGATCTCGTCGGTCAGCGCGACCGCGCGGTTCTCGTGGTGCTTCTCTTCCTCGGCGAGATCGCCAAGCAGGCGACGCACGCCGACATCCTCGGCCTGCTCGGCGGCGCGCGCGTAGAAGCGCTCGGCCTCGAACTCCATGGTCTCGACCTCTTTCCGAATCGTGTCGAGCGGCAGGTTCTTGGTCAGCCAGATCGGGCGCCGGCGCAAAAAGCCTTTGACGTCCTCGCGGCGGATCGGCGGCAGATGCTGGCCGAACCGCTCTTCGTAGAGCTGGAGCAGGCGATGCCGGTGGCCGCGTTCCTCCTCGGCCATCTGCTCGAAGATCTTGGCTGTGTCCGGATATCGCTCCCGAAGGTCCTCGGCGAAAGACATGTAAATGCGGCTGTCCTCCTCCTCGGAGGAGATCGCGACCGCAAGCACCTCGCGCTCGGTCAGATCGGCAAAATTCTTCACGACGGTCCTGCTTATATAGTTTAGAATGATTCTAAACTATATAGGGCGCCGTGGTTCGCGGGTCAAATCAGCCGGCGCAGACCTTTGCGAGGAAGTTGAGTAGCAACTGGCTCACCTCGGCCGGTTGCTCCTGCTGCACCCAATGTCCGGCGCCGTCGACGAGGTGGCAGCCAAGCATCTTCGTGCAGGCGCTTGTTTGCATCGTCTCGAACACGCCGGGGCGCTGGTAGGTGCCCCAATCCTGCTTGCCCGAGATGAAGCAGGAGGGCACGTCGATGCTGCGGCCGGCGAACAGTTGCAACTCGCTATTGAAAGCGCCCGACGTGCCCCAGCGATACCATTGCAGGCCGCCCTGGAATCCGGTGCGGCCGTATTCGGCGCTGTAGTACGCGAGCTCGCTGTCCGGCAGCCAATGATTGGCGGCGATCGCGTCGGGTGACGGCATCTCCTTCGCGACCGTCTCGGCCATGGTCTCGCCCTCGTCCATCACATAGTAGGTCGGCAGCTTTGCCAGCTCTTTCGCCGACCACGACTTCAGCGGATAGGGCTTGTTGTCGGTCCAATCAGCGCTCTTGTGGTGATAATAGGCGCGGAGGAAATCATGCACGCCCTGCGGTGCGCGATGCATGTCCGCGTTGGCCGCGCGTGTCGAATAGTACCATTGATAGTGTATGCGCGGGCGGGGCAGCGCGGCGAGCTCGCGATGCACGGGATCTTCCACCGGTGGCTTCGCCGGCGCGTCGACTGTATTGAACGGCAGCGGCGGCGCTCCGCCGAACGGGGCGCTCATCATCGTAACAGAACGAAATACGTCAGGTCGCATCAGCGCGCACCAGGCCGCGACCGGACTGCCGAAATCATGTCCAACCAGATCGACCTGCTTGTAGCCGAACGCCGACACCAGCCCGAGCGCGTCACGCACCAGGTTGAAGAGCGAGAAGGGCGCGAGATCGTCGTCGTAATCGGCGCTCCATCCCGTGGTCCGGCCGTAACCGCGCTGGTCCGGCGCGATCACGTGATAGCCGGCGTTGCTGAGCGCCGGCATCACCTTGCGCCAGGAGAAGGCGAGCTCCGGAAAGCCATGCAGCAGCAGGACGCAGGGCCGCCCCTTGGTCTCGAAGCCGGCCTCCAGCACATGCATGCGCAAGCCGTTGATGCCGTCGACATAACGGGAGCGGATTCCGGCGGGCAACGGGATGTCGGGGAGATCGGTCATGTTTGTTTCCTCGTCGTGGCTGGCGAATGCGCGAGGGTATGATGCTCTCTCCGCGCGAACGGAAATCGTAGGGTGGGTTAGCCGTAGGCGTAACCCACCATCTTTGGTGCCGCGAGAGAATAGGTGGGTTACGCCGAGCGGACTGCGCTTTGCGCAGCCGCAGGGCTAACCCACCCTACGGCAGTCCCGTCACACCGCCGCGCAGACGAACCCGTTGCCCTTGCGCCTGATCTTGCCGACCGACGGCGACGGGAAATGCGCCGTGCAGCACAGCGTGTCGGTGTCGCAACAGCGTTCCAGGAAGCCGCGGCGCGTTTTCGCCGCCGCGGCCGGATCGACGTCGAACTTGATCGACAGCTCCGGATAAAGCGTCTGCAGCGGCGAGTGCATGAGGTCGCCGGAGAACACGGCATCGTCCTTGCCTCGGCCCATCGTGATGGCGACATGGCCAGGCGTGTGACCTGGTGTCGGCAGGATGCGGACGTGATCGCCGATCTGATGGTCGCTGCCGACGAGCTCGTGGCGCTTGGCCTCGACCACCGGCAGCACGCTGTCGGCGAAGGGCGGCACCTCAGCCTTCGCGTTCTGCTCGGACCAGTAGTCGAACTCCTGCTTGGCGAAGACGTAGCGCGCCTTGGGGAAGGTCGGCACCCAGCGGCCGTTCTCCAGCCGTGTATTCCAGCCGACGTGATCGACATGCAGATGCGTGCACATCACGAAGTCGATGTCGTCGACTGTGAATCCGGCGGTGTTGAGCCCACGCAGATAGGCGTCGTCGGTCTTCATGTTCCATTTCGGCCGCTGCGGCCGCGGCTTGTCGTTGCCGATGCAGCTGTCGATCAGGATGGTGTGATGCGGCGTCTTCACCACATAGGACTGGAAGCACAGGAGCAACACGTCCTGGTCATCCAGCGCCCTGGCCTGCCGCATCCACGCCCGGTTCTCGGCCAGCACCTCGGCCGTCAGTCCCGGCAGCATGTCCAGTGCCGGCACGAACGAGGTTTCCTGCTCGATGACGCGATGGATGGTAAGATCGCCAACCGAGAACTTCAGGCTCATTGAGAACTCCCGGGGTTTACAGCATGATCCGGAAAAGTGTGCAGCGGTTTTCCCTCGCGACAAACGCGGAACGCGTTTGCGCGGAGATCATGCTCAAACTACGCCGCTGGCGGCACCGAGATCTTCACGGAGGGCCGCTCCAGCATCTTCTGGTGGAAGGCGTCGAGCTTCGGATAGGCCTTGCGCCAGCCGCAATCGGCGAAGCGGAAGTCGGCATAGCCGAGCACGCAAACGAGGCCGATCTGGGAAATGTCGAACGGTCCGTTCAGCACTTCCGGCATGTTCTCGAAGCGCGCCATGCCGGTCCAGGCCCGGTTCCAGTGGTCGTCCGACCAGGCCTGCCATTGCAATCCCTGCGGACGCACCATCTTCTCGTAGCGGCACAACAGCATGGAATCGAGCATGCCGTTGATCAGGGAGTGGTTGGTCTTGGCCTTCCAGCGCCGCGGACCGTAATCCGGGATCAGGCTGCCGCCGGCCATCTCGTTGAGATATTCGACGATGACGTAGGAATCCAGGATCACGTCGCCGTCATTGGTGATCAGCACCGGCAGCTTCTTCAGCGGCGTGATGCGCGAATAGTCCTCGTTGGCCGTGCCCGGCGCGACCGTTGCCGGCGTGAATTCGATCTTGTCGATCAGCCCGAGCTCGATCGCGGCGATGCGAACCTTGCGGGCGAACGGCGAGGCGGCGGAGAAGGTGAGCTTCATTTGAAGTATCCGTCAATCAATCGATTGGGTTCGTCATTGCGAGGAGCGAAGCGACGAAGCAATCCAGGCTACCTCTATAGGACGATCTCTGGATTGCTTCGCTTCGCTCGCAATGACGGTGCGGCGGTGGCGGTGCGCGCCGCTTACGCCCCGATGATTTCCTGGCGCTGCTCGCCGAGGCCCTCGATGCCGAGCGTGACGACGTCGCCGACATTGAGGAAGGTCGGCGGCTTCATGCCGAGGCCGACGCCGGGCGGGGTGCCGGTGGTGACGATGTCGCCGGGCAGCAAGGTCATGAACTGCGAGACGTAGGAGATGCACTTGGCCATGGAGAAGATCATGGTCTTGGTCGAGCCGGTCTGCCGGCGCTGGCCGTTGACGTCGAGCCACATCGACAGGTTCTGCACGTCCTTGATCTCGTCCTTGGTGGCGAGCCACGGGCCAACCGGGCCGAACGTGTCGTGCGATTTGCCCTTGGTCCACTGGCCCAGGCGCTCGGTCTGGAAGTTGCGCTCGGAAACGTCGTTGCAGACGCAGTAACCGGCGACGTAGTTCAGCGCGTCGGCTTCCGAGACGTACTTGGCACGGGTGCCGATGATTGCGGCGATTTCGACTTCCCAGTCGAGCTTGGTCGAACCGCGCGGCTTCTCAACGGCGTCGTTCGGACCGGAGAGGGAGGTGTTCGCCTTCAGGAAGATGATCGGCTCGGTCGGGATCGCCGCGCCCGTCTCCTTGGCGTGGTCGCTGTAGTTGAGGCCGATGGCGACGAATTTCGAGATGCCGGTGACCGGTGCGCCGAAGCGCGGCTTGCCGGAAACGGCGGGCAGCGAGGCAGGATCGATGGCGGCCAGCTTCTTCAACGACTCCGGCGAATAGGCCTCGCCGGTCAGGTCTTTCACATGCGCCGACAGGTCGCGCAACTGGCCGGATTTGTCGATCAGGCCGGGCTTTTCCGCACCCTTTTCGCCGTAACGAACAAGCTTCATTCTCGTTTCTCCCTGGAGATGGACCGATCGGTTAAATAGCTTCATGGAACACGGCGGCGGGAAATTCAACCGCTCAAAACGGGCCGCATTGCAGCCCTTCCTTTGTAGGGTGGGCAAAGGCGCAGAGCGCCGTGCCCACCAATTCTTCTGCTAACCCGGGATGGTGGGCACGCTTCGCTTTGCCCACCCTACGATTGCAGCGCCACAAACCTGAACGCGTCCCCGTCCCGCCTGATGTGACCGGCCGAGAAATGCCCGCCGATCACCAGCGTCGGCGTATCGGCGAAGCGCGAAAACAATTCGCGCCGCGTCGCGGCCGATTGGTTCTGGTCGGAATCCGCGGTCGAGGACCAGCGGAGATGCGCCATCTGGCAGGGGTGGTGGGCGACGTCGCCGGTGAGCAGGCCCTGCTCGCCGTCCGATTGGATGAGGATACTCATATGGCCGGGGCTGTGGCCCGGGGTCGGGATCATGCTGATCTCCTCGCAAAGCCGGTGGTCGCTCGGGATCAAATCGGCCCGATCGGCATCGACGATCGGCTTCACGGAATCGTCGAACACGGCCCGCTTGTCCGGTTCGGTCGAATGGTCGCGCCAGTGCTCGTATTCGGTCCTGCCGAAGACGTAGCGCGCGTTCGGAAAGGTCGGCACCCATTTGCCGCCGGCGAGTTTCGTATTCCAGCCGACATGGTCGACATGGAGATGCGTGCACAGCACGGTGTCGATGCTGTCAGGCGCAAAGCCTGCCGCGGTCATCGTCTCCAGGAATGGCGTGGAACGATTGTTCCAGGTCGGGACGTTGCGGCCCTGCTTGTCGTTGCCGAGCCCGGTATCGACCACGATGCGCTGCGACGGCGTCTCCACCATCAGCGAGTGGATCGACATCTTCAGCCGGCCCTCTTCGGTGGCGAAATGCGGGATCAGCCAGGGAAGCTTCTGGATCTCTTCATTGCTCGCCAGCGGCAGGATGAAGCGGGTCGAGCCGACCGTCTCCAATTCCACGACCTTGGTGATTTTGACCCTGCCGACCTTCCACTGCATCGGGCGTCCCCCCATTTTCTTGTTTGCGTTTCTATCCGCCGTCATTCCGGGGCGCGACGAAGTCGCGAACCCGGAATCTCGAGATTCCGGGTTCGATGCTTACGCATCGCCCCGGAATGACGGCTGAAATGCGCGCATTGCGCCGAGATTGCGGGTTTCCGCCGCCAAGCGCAATGGATCATCTGTCGTGATGTTGCGTTATTGGGGGAACCCGGAACAAGCCAAGGGGGAGCCCATGCCAGAGCTTTCCATTTCCGTCGACAAGCTCGTCTTCATCATCGAGAAGGCGCGCGAATTCGACGTCAAGGAATTGGACTCCGATCCGGATTCCGGCTCGAACCCGACCGATGACGACGCCATCGATGTCCTCGAAGACAATGGCTCCGATCCTGTGCGCAGCGAGCTGGGCAGCTTCATCGCTGCCCTGAACGAGGACGAGCAGGTCGATCTCGTTACGCTGACCTGGCTTGGGCGCGGTGAGGGCACGATCGATGATTGGGACGATCTGAGGGCCCGCGCCGTGGAGGCGCGCGGTGAGTATCGCAAGCCCCGGCACGAGACGGTGCAATATCTGCTCGGGGACCCCATGCTCGGCGACCTCCTCGCGGGCGGGCTCGACGAATTCGGCGTCGACTGGACCGATGAGCGTCTCACCGCCGATTCCTCCGATCCCAGCGAACGGGACGAGGACGAGGCGACGAAGCGGCGTTGATTGGGCTTCGCCGCGCGTTGCGTTGACGCGGCCGATCGCGCGCCAGCACCTAGCGCGCGCAGTCGACGATGACGGTACCGAGCTTGTCGCCCTTCTCGACGGCCAGATGCGCCTGTGCGGTGTCCGACAGCGCAAACTGCGCCGCGACATTGTGAACCCGGGTTCCCGCGGCCAGCCATTTCGAGATGTCGGCCTGCGCCGCCGCAAGCAGCGCCGGCGGAAGCGCGAACAGCACGAGTGCACGGAGCGCGATGCATTTTTCCATCAGCTCGCGCATCGGCACAACGGGCGTGCGGTTGCCGTTGGTGGCGTAGACCGCGATCGTGGAATTGACTGCCATCAGCTTCAGCGTGGTCGCGATGTTGCCGCCGAAATCGACATCGACCACGCGATCGACCCCGCGTCCGCCGGTGAAAGCCATCGCCTTGGCGACGACATCTTCATCCCTGTAATTGATCACGAGATCGGCGCCCCCGCGCCGTGCCTGCTCGCCCTTCATTGCCGAACTGACGGTCGCGATCACCTGGGCGCCGCCCCATTTCGCCAGCTGCACCGCGTAGTGGCCGACTGCGCCGGCGCCGCCGGTGACGAGCACGGTCTTGCCGACGATCGGCCCGTCCGCAAACAGGCAGCACCAGGCCGTCATCGCGGGAATGCCGAGCGTGGCGCCTTCCGCGAAGGAGAGATTATCCGGCAGCGGCGTCACCAGCTGCTTGGCGAGCGCGATATATTCCGCCGCCGTGCCGAACGCGCGGCCGTTGCGCTGGCCGTTGAACAGCCAGACACGGTCGCCGACCTTGAAGCGTGTCACGCCGTCGCCGATCTGATCGACAAAACCGGCGCCGTCGCTGTTCGGGATCACGCGCGGATATTCCATCGCGCGATAGCTGCCGCCGCGCCGGCCGACATCGGCTGGATTCACGCCGGAGGCTTCCAGGCGAATGCGTAACTCGCCCGGGCCTGCGACCGGCGTCGCGATCTCACCATAAGTGAGGACGTCCGCCGCCGGTCCCGTCTGCTCGTACCAGACCGCTTTCATCTGGGGCCCGCTTTCCGAAGTTCGTGAACCATTGCTGCTACCTCGAACGCGAACTTCGGAAAGCGGGCCCCAGAAAGAAATTACAAGTTCTAGTGCCACTTATCGATTTGAAGTTCCTGACAGAACTCGCGGCATACACCGCAGGAACTTCAAATCGGTGGCACTAGAGCGTACCGGGGAAGGCGCCGCCGTCGAGCAGGATGTTCTGCCCGGTGATGAAGCCGGCCTTGGCGCCGCAGAGGAAGGCACAGGCATAGCCGAACTCGTCGGGCTGGCCGAAGCGGCCGGCGGGGTTGAGCTTGGCGCGCTCGGCCAGGATCTGGTCCGCCGTGACGCCGCGCTTGTCGGCTTCCGCCTTCGCGGTGCCGGTCAGTCGGTCGGTCTCGAACGGGCCCGGCAACAGGCCGTTGATGGTGACGTTGTTGATCACGGTCTTGCGCGACAGGCCGGCGATGAAGCCGGTGAGGCCGGCGCGCGCACCGTTGGAGAGGCCGAGAATGTCGATCGGCGCTTTCACCGCGGCCGAGGTGATGTTGACGATGCGGCCGAACTTGCGCGCCATCATGCCGTCCACGGTCGCCTTGATCAGCTCGATCGGCGTCAGCATGTTGGCGTCGATCGCCTTGATCCAGTCGTCGCGGGTCCAGTTGCGGAAATCGCCGGGCGGCGGGCCGCCGGCATTGTTGATCAGGATGTCCGGCTCGGGGCAGGCCTTCAGCACGGCCTCGCGGCCCGCCGGCGTCGTGATGTCGCCGACGATTTCGGTGACCGTCACATCAGGATAGGCCTTGCGGATTTCGTCGGCCGTTTTCTTCAAGGCTTCGGCGCCGCGCGCAGTCAGCGTGACGTGAACGCCGGCTTCGGCCAGCGAGATGGCGCAGGCACGGCCTAGGCCCTTGCTGGATGCGCAGACGATGGCGCGGCGACCTTTGATCCCAAGATCCACTGTTTCACTCCCGTAATGTGATGCAGGCTTTAGATGGCGGTCACTCTAGCCAACCTCGGCGCCGCTGGTAAGGGACGGGCTCGCATCAAAATGCATGCACGTCCATGCGGCGATGCAATGCGCCTGATCAGATGCGCCGTTCCTGCTTGAGGCGGTCGATCGCGGAGGCGGCCTCCGGCGGCAGCGATTTGAAGCCCATCTGGCCGACCGTCGAGAACAGCGGCCGCAGATGCGAGCCGGCAAGGAAGGGCGGCTGGTGGTCGGCCGGCACGATCTGGTCGAATACGAGCACCAGCGTGGTGGCGACGAGGCCAACCCTGACGGCGCCGAGCGCGGCGCCGCCGAGGCGGTCGCCGATGCCGGTCTCGCCGATGGTGTCGTTCAGCGCGATGCGGCCGATATGCCCGAACAGCATGCCAACGACCACGAAGATGCCGAAGAACCAGGTCCAGTTCTGCAGCAGCGGTGCGCTCGGGTTGCCGGTGACTTGCGGCGCAATCAGCGGCATCAGCGCGACGGTGATGGGCGCGGCGAGAAGGTAGGCGAGGATGGTCATGGCGCTGCGGAGCAGGCCGGTCCTGAAACCGAAGCCGATCGCGATGGCGAGCGCCGCATAGACCGCGAGATCGAAACTGTTCATAAGCCGCCACCTTGCCTCAATGGAAACGCTTGCCTCGATGGAACGAATGAACGCAGGGCCGATCATTTCGGTTTCAGATCGCTAAAATCGTTTGTATTGATGGGCTCGAAAAGCTCAAGGGTTGCGCCAATGTCAGATATGTTCGACGTCAGTAAAGAGACCATCCTCGTGACCGGGGCCAGCCAGGGGCTGGGGCGGCAATTTGCCCGGGTGCTGGCTGCGCATGGCGCGGCGGTCGCGCTTGCCGCGCGGCAGACGGACAAGCTGAAGAGCCTGGAGGAGGAGATCCGCGGCAAGGGCGGTCGCGCCGCCGCCGTCGCGCTCGACGTCACCGACACCGCCTCGATCGCGAGGGCCGTCGATGCCACGGAGGCCGAGCTCGGCCCGGTGACGGTGCTGATCAACAATGCCGGCATCGCCATCGAGAAGCTCGCGACCGAGCAGACCGAGGCCGACTGGGACGCGGTGATCGGCGCCAATCTGAAGGGTGCCTATTTCCTCGCGACCGAAGTCGCGCGCCGGATGATCGCGCGCAAGCAGTCAGGCAACATCGTCAACATCGCCTCGGTGCTCGGCACCGGCGTGCTGAAGGCGGTCTCGCCTTACGCGATCTCCAAGGCCGGCATCATCCAGGCGACCAAGGCGATGGCGCTGGAGCTCGCGGGGCAAAACATCCGCATCAACGCGCTCGCGCCCGGCTACATCGATACCGAGATGAACCACGCCTTCTGGTCGACGCCATCAGGCGAGCGACTGGCAAAACGCATCCCGCAGCGCCGCGTCGGCGCCGAGTCGGATCTCGACGGCGCGATTCTGCTGCTGGCGTCGAAGGCGTCGCGCTACATGACGGGAAGCGTGATCACCGTCGACGGCGGTTTCTTGTTGAATTGAACACCGCTGTCGTCCCGGACAAGCGAAGCGCAGATCCGGGACCCATAACCACAGGGAGTGGTTTGGCGAAGACTCGGAGTTGCCAACTCACGCCGCAACTACTCCCTGGGGGTATGGGTCCCCGCTTTCGCGGGGACGACAGCGGAGAGTGACGCGGGAGCTTCGGGCTTCGTCGGGACGACAATACGGGGATAGCGTCGTCTAATTTGCCCGCATCTCCGCCCGGATCATATCCGCCGCCTTCTCCCCGATCATGATCGTCGGCGCATTGGTGTTGCCGCCGATCAGCGTCGGCATGATCGAGGCATCGACGACCCGCAAACCCTCCACGCCGTGCACCTTCAGCGTCGGATCGACCACGGCCATCGCATCGGTACCCATCTTGCAGGTGCCGACCGGGTGATAGACGGTATCGACGCGCTCCCGCAGCAGCGCGCGGATGTCGTCGTCTGTGCGTACATTGGCGGTGAACATGTCTTTCGTCTGAAGCGCGCGCAGCGCGGGCGTCTCCATCAGCCGGCGCGTGGTCTTGAAGCCCGCGACCATCGTCTCGATATCGTCCGCTTCGCCGAGGAAGTTCGGGTCGATCAACGGCGCCTCCATCGCATCGGCGCTCGCAAGCGCGACGCTGCCGCGGCTCTTCGGGCGGAGCAGGCAGACATGGCAGGAGAAGCCGGTGCCGCCATGGCGCTTGCGGCCGTGGTCGTCGACCATCGCCATGCCGAAATGCAACTGGATGTCGGGAATGTCGAGATCGGGCCGCGTCTTCAGGAAGCCGCCGCATTCGGCGAAATTGGAGGTGAGGGGACCGCGGCGCTCCCGCCTGTATTGCAGGATGGCGCGGATCAGCCGCGGCATGCCCTTCAGCGAGATGCCGGCGAAATTGGGATTGTCGGACATGTAGCCGAAGATGAAGTCGGGGTGGTCCTGCAAATTCTGACCGACGCCTGGCAGGTGATGCACGCTTGCAATGCCGCGCGCGCGAAGCGCGGTGGCATCGCCGATGCCCGACAGCATCAGAAGCTGCGGTGACTGGAAGGCGCCGGCAGCTAAGATCAGTTCGCGCCGCGCGCGAAGCTGCTTCACTTCCTTACCCTGCCGGTACTCCACGCCGACGGCGCGCTTGCCCTCGAACAGGATGCGCGTCGCATGCGCCTGCGTCTCGACGCGCAAGTTCGCGCGCTTGCCCATGTGCGGATGCACATAGGCACGCGCCGCGCTCCAGCGCTCGCCGTTCTTCTGCGTCACCTGGTAGATGCCGAGGCCCTCATGGTCCTCGGCGTTGAAATCCTCACGGATGCGGAATTGGCCTTCCTGCGCCGCCTGCAGGAAGATCTGCTGGACCGGATTGCCGGAGAGCAGTCTGTTCACCGCGAGCGGGCCGCCCTTGCCGTGATACTCGCCGTCGAAATCGGCGTTGTTCTCCGAGCGCTTGAAGTAAGGCAGCACGTCGGCATAGGACCAGCCGGCGTTGCCGAGCGAGGCCCAATGATCGTAGTCGGCGCGGTGGCCGCGGATATAGACCATGGCATTGATCGCGGAGGAGCCGCCGAGGCCCTTGCCGCGCGGCTGATAGCCGATGCGGCCGTTCAGCCCTTTCTGCGGCACAGTGTTGAAGGCCCAGTTGTTGACGTTGCCGGCGACCATGAGCACCAGCGCGCCCGGCGTGGTCACGACCCAGTTGTCGCACGCGCCGCCGGCATCGAGCAGCGCGACCGATGTCGCCGCATCCTCCGACAGCCGCCCCGCCACTGCGCAGCCGCCGGAGCCCGCGCCCACGACGACGAAATCGAATGTGTCAGTCACTTGTTTTCCCCCTTCGATTTTTGTTCTCGTCATTCCGGGGCGCGCGTCGCGCAAGCCCGGAATCCATTCGTCCGCGTTACGTGCTGCGAAATGGATTCCGGGTTCGATGCTGCGCATCGCCCCCGGAATGACGGTTGTTTGTGTGGCTCTACGACATGAACCGCATCAGCTTCTCCAGCCGCGCGATCTTGCCGCCATAGGGCGGGTAGAGGTCGGCGAGGCGGTTGAACTTGGAGCGGTAGAACACCGGCTTCAGCTTGCTGAATGTCCGAAACCCCCATTCGCCGTGATAGGCGCCGGTGCCGGATGCGCCGACGCCGCCCATCGGCTGATTGATTTGCGTGAAGTGGAACAGGCAGTCGTTGACGGTGACGCCGCCGGAGATTGTGCGCGACAGCACCTCGTCGCGCGCGTCGTTGTCCTTGCCGAACCAGTAGAGCGCAAGCGGCCGGTCGTGCCGGTTGACGAAGGCGATCGCCTCCGCGGGCTCGCGATAGCCGAGCACCGGCAGCACCGGCCCGAAGATTTCCTCCTGCATCACCGCCATCTCTTCGGTCGCGCCGGCGATCAGCGTCGGCGGGAATTTGCGGTGCGCCTTCCAGTTCGGATCGTCGGGCTTTGCCGGCTGCAGGATCTTGGCGCCGCGCTGGGCGGCATCCGCGACGAGGCCTTCGAGCCGCGCATAATGCCGGTCGGAGACAATAGAGGTGTAGTCCTTGTTGGCGGGATCGGTGCCGAACATGCGCCGCATCTGCGCGCGCACTTTTTCGGCGAAGGCCTGCAACGAGCGCTCGGGCACCAGCACGTAATCCGGCGCGATGCAGGTCTGCCCGGCATTGAGCAGCTTTCCGTAGGCGATGCGCTCGGCCGCTTCCTCCAGATCGGCGGATGCGTCGATGATCGCCGGCGACTTGCCGCCGAGCTCGAGCGTGACCGGCGTGAGATTGCGCCCCGCGGCCTCCGCGACCAGCCGCCCGACCCGGGTCGAGCCGGTGAAGACGAGATGATCGAACGGCAGCGCCGCAAAGGCCTTGGCGATCTCCTCCTCGATGCCGGTGACGAGCATCTCGGTCGCATCGAACCTCTCGGCGACCGTTTCCTTGAGCAGCGCCGAGAAGTGCGGCACCAGCTCGCTCGGCTTGATGATGACACGGTTGCCGGCGGCGATCGCGCCGATCGCGGGCGCGAGCGTCAGCTGGAGCGGATAATTCCACGGCGCGATGATGCCCACGACGCCGAGCGGCTGCGGGATCAGCCGGTTGCGCGCGGGCAGGAATTGCAACGCGGTGGCGACGCGCTGCGGCGCCATCCAGCTCTTCAGATGCTTGGTGGCGTGCCGGATCTCGGAGAACACCAGCATCGTCTCGGCGATGGTGGTCTCGACCGCCGCGCGGTGGCCGAAATCGGCCGAGATCGCCTGCCGGAAGCGCTCCTCGTTATCAGCGACCACGGCGCGCAGCCGCGCCAGCCGGTCGAGCCGCTGGGCGAGGTCAGGCGCCGGCTCGGCCCGCGACCGCGCGACCATGGCATGGAAGGCGTCCTCGAGAACCCGAAGCGGGGCGCTCGGCAGGGATCGGTCCAAGGTGTGGTCCATGGCGTTCTCCCCTGAAATGGCGTTTCCTCTTGTTTTGTTGCCGCAAGCTGGCCCTTTGCGGAACTTCTGGCAAGAGCGCGCGAGGCGGGCCGGAAATTGGCCCAGCTAATTGTCATAAAGTCGAAAAAAAACGTTCCCGCAGCCCTTTCCAAAGGCAGCCGGGGTTGATACATACGCCTCGCACCCGACGGGCTTTGCCCCGGGTTGCCTTCCAAGGAAAGCCTTTGGGACGGAAGAAGCAAGCCACGCGAATAGCGCCGGCCCTCCATTCACCGTCCCCGGCGTTTTGGCGAAGGCGTGCAACAGTTAACGCGGGGTGGAGCAGCCCGGTAGCTCGTCAGGCTCATAACCTGAAGGTCATAGGTTCAAATCCTATCCCCGCAACCAAGTTGGCAAAGAACCCCAGCAATCTCAATTGATTGCTGGGGTTCTTTTTTTGCGCTGGAAGCGACCGCAACAACATCAATAGCTTAGCTCACAGGTTCAAATCACCCCGCAAACAACCATGATGAACTACCGCAGTCGACTGGAACGGTACGAAGCCCTTCGCTTCAACAGTTCGTCGCGTACAGGGTGTTCCAGGTCCATGTCGACTCACTCCACCGCATCGATGACGACAACACTGGCATCAGACGTAGGATGCGCGCGCCTGGCAGCCGCCTTCATCCATTCGTAGTGTTCAGCCAGCATCAACACGAGTGCGCGCCGACTGTTCGTCGTCAGATGATTTGAGACTGACTAGGCGGGCTGCGAAGGGAGGCTCTGGCTCATCAGGGGTTGGAGTTTAAGCGGCCTGCAGTCGATGCTGCAAGCGACGATTTGCGATGGTGTCGTGCTTGATGCGCTGACGTTCGGCCAGGATTGTCTCGGCTCTGCCGAAGTAGACGTCGG
>NZ_LGHM01000075.1 GCF_001908185.1 Bradyrhizobium sp. AS23.2 | reverse complement strand
CAGGGCGCGTCGAACTGCGACACGGCCTTACCCATGGTGAAGCCAGCGAACTGGATGAAGGCGTAGTACACGCCGAGCGAACCGCCCGAGGTGCCGCCGTCGGTCGGGTTGATCGAACCGCCAACCAGCGCCGGCGCCGTCGGATTCGACGTGTTGAGGGCGATCGTGTTGGTACCGGCGGTGCCGCCGAAAGCGGAGCCCGTGCCCTGATAGCCGGCCGAGGTCCAGGAGAACGTCGCATCGAAGAAGGTGCGGACGACGCCGTATTCGGTGGCGGTGCGCGTGTCGATGTTGAGGTCTTCACGAGCGCGCCAGGTGTAGTAGTTGCTCAGGCGATTGCGCCCGCTCGCAGGAGAGGCCGACTGGGTGCCATAAACGTTGTTCGTGTTCAGCGCGACTTCAGCACGCAGATAGCCACCCAGCTTGATGCAGGTGTCAGTGCCCGGGATGTAGTAGAATCCGGCACCGTACAGGGAGCAGATCCGCACGTATTCGACCGCCTTGGCCTTCACGGGGAGATCGGCTGCCTGAGCTCCGCCCACAGCGAGGAGACCCGCCGCAGAACCGAGCAAAAGGCTCTTAACCAACTTCATGTTAAACCTCCAAGTTGCTCTATAGGGAAGGTTCCGGATCCGCTGGGTGAATGCACCCTAAGGTTGGTTCCCTTGTCCCTTAACTCACCGCTCAGCCGCTTCGCGCCTTCGGACACACCCGCTGAACGCGAGGGACTTAAGCGAACCACCTAAAACGGGACGACCTCGGGATGCCCCCCTCCGTCGCTCAGTCACAATTACCGAACGTCCTTGCACACACAACAACAGAACGCTCCGGGACGGGCCCACGAAGCGCGTTTTCCGGCGGGTGTTGCACAAATAACACGCAGACGTGACCAAAGCCGCTCTGCAACATGTTGTTTTTGCTTATGTTTTCGAGACGGTTCCATTTGCCGCCAAAATTCCTCACTTGAGGCACAGCGGGCGGAGCACGCCGATGTTGCGGCTCTGACGCGCTCGAATCGTAGAATCGCCGAGGCGGGCAGCGGGACGTGTCGCCCCCTCCCCACAAACCGGCCAAACCTGAAAAAATGCTCCACGACGACGCATGAAGCGCGCCGGGTCGCGGGGCGGATATCTCCATTTGAGCTGGTTACGGCAGGCACGGGCAATCGACCGATTCCCGACGCGGACCTTTGCCACGTCGGCCGATCGTCCCTCACGTGTCCAAGAAAGTCGCGACGTCGATTCCCGGAGCCCCCCGCCCGGACCGAGTTGTCGCCCCCTACCCGGCTTTGAATAGGCCGCACACGACCTTATGGCCGGACCGGTAACGGGCCTTCCTCACCCGAGCGTTTGAATTTCGATATGATCTGGCGCCAGCCCGGCTTGATATCTTTGATGCATTGCCTCGAAAGCTGCTTCCAAGTGTTTCGTATAGAGGACCCCGTCAAGCAGCGGCGCTTTCAAACGGCTCTCTCGCAGCCTCTCGCGAACCCCGTGAAGCTTTTGCTCATTGAGCGCCAAGTCGATGGCGAGCGCTTCAAATTCCTCGCTCGTTCGTGTGATCAGTTCAGGCAAGCCAAAGGCGTTGAGCAAGCTCGCCGCGACGCGGCCCGCGAAGCTATTTCCGATTTGCGTCACGACCGGCAGGCCTGCCCACAATGCATCGCTCGCAGTCGTATGCGCGTTGTACGGCAGCGCATCCAGGAAAAGATCCGCAAGGCGGTGGCGCGCCAGGTGGTCGGACAACGATGAAACGTGCCTTGCAAACACCAGGCGAGCTGGATTGACACCCAGGTCTTGAGCCTCTTTTCGCAGGTTGGATCTTGCCGTCTCCGCCATATTGGACAACCACAATATGGACTGGTCCACATTCTTAAGAATATTCATCCAACGACCAAACACAGGCCGATTGATCTTGTAGGGATTGTTGAAGCAGCAAAAAACGATCCGCCCCTCCGGCAAATCGTGGTCAGCCCTTTTGACTATGATCTCGTCGATCATCGGCCCCTTGGTATCGCGCGGCATGAAGCTGCCGGGCAAACGAACCACTTTCTCTTCAAAGAAGCGATTGCTTGGCTCTGGCACGACGATGTGATCGGCAATGATGTAGTTTGACAGCTCTTTGCTACCCAGCGTCCCCGCGAATCCGAGGAAATTGACGACGATCGGAGCGGGACCGGAGGTAAACAGCGATGGCCTGCTATTCTGTGTGTGACCCGCAAGATCGACAACAATGTCCATCTGCGCGTCTTTCATCGCCTCCAGGATTTCGCTGTTACTCTTGTATTGGCAGTCGATAAAGCGATGAAAGGCCCCCTCCAGTCGCTTGCGCAGATCGCTGCTGTCATTTGGACCGATTGAAAAGGCATAGGGCTCAAATCGATTGGTATCGTGGTTCTCGAAAATTTCGGCGGCCAGGTGCGCGACCGGATGTTGACGAAAATCGGGTGAAACATAGCCGACCCGAATCTTGTCGCGCTTATGGATCGCGCCTCCTGAACCTGATTGGGAGGCTCGTGAGACCTTCGCAGCCACCCATGCTTTCGCGCACCGCAATTGATCATCAGGCGCATCGGTCAACGAAAGCAGCGCAAAGGGGGAGCTGACAACTTTTCCGGCCCGCACCCCTTCCATCAGGTGACTGATCTCTTCCTCCAGATCATCCCAATTGCACAAGTTCATTTTCGCAGAAAGACGCGCCCCTTCGATGCCCTCCAGATCGGACCTGATCGACAGTGCCTTGTCGTAGGCAGCGAAAGCTTCGTCATGGCGCTTGAGATCGGTGAAAAGGTTACCTCGGCCGAGCCACGCTTCTGCCATATCGGGCCTGACCGACAACGCCCTGTCATAAGCAGCAAATGCACCGTCATGGCGCTTGAGCTCGATGAGAACGTTGCCTTTGCCGAGCCACGCCTCTGCCAGATCAGGCCAGATGGACACCGCCCTGTCATAAGCAGCGAATGCTTCGTCATAGCGCTTGAGGTCATAGGACACGTTGCCTCGACCAAGCCAGGCATTCTCTAGATCAGGCTTGATCGACAGCGCCTTGTCGTATGCAGACAATGCTTCGTCATAGCGCTTGAGGTTCCAGAAGACATTGCCGCGAACAACCCATGCGCCCGCGAGATCAGACTTGATCGACAGCGCCTTGTCGTACGCAGCAAGAGCTTCGTCATAGCGCTTAAGATCGGCAAAAACATCACCTCGGCCGACCCACGCATCCAGGAAACCAGGGTTGACCGATAGCGCCTTGTCGTACGTGGCGAAAGCTTCGTCATACCGCTTGAGATTCCGGAGGGCATTCCCGCGGCCAAGACAGGCATTCTCTAGATCAGGCTTGATCGACAACGCCTTGTCGTAAGCAACGAGAGCGTCCTCATAGCGCCGGAGCTTTTCAAGGCAACTTCCTTTGCCTGCATATGCATCCGCAAAGTTCGGATTGTAGAATGTCGCCTTGTCGAATTGATCGATCGCATCCGAATAGTTTCGCGCAAACTCGGCGAGTATCGTAGCTCTGTTATGGTATGAGAGAGGATTGCGCGGGTTCACCGCCAACGCGCGCGTGAAATACGTCAGGGCCTCTTGCGGCCGATTCAGGGATTTGAGCGCATATCCATAATTACTGAGCGCTTCGTCGCTGCTTCCATTCAGGGCTACCGCCGCTTTGAGATGGACCTCGGCCTCCCCAAACCGGCCTTGTATGAGCTTCACCACACCCAGGAGATGTTCGACCTCGAATATGTTCCTGGACGATTTGGCGATCTGCTGCAGTATTCTTTCCGCTTTGACCAAATCATTGGCGTGAAAGGCATCGACAGCACGTCGAAATTTGGTCTGCAGTTCACCCGCCAAGCCTGCTCCTCCCCGAGATCATCCGCTCAATCATAGCAAGCGGTCCGACGAAGGCATAGCGGTAGGTCTGCCGCTCAGTTGCGGCCTCCAGTGTCTAGAACGACGACCTCCCTCCGTTCGATCGCCACATCCGCGGTCAAAGCGGCGAACAACTGAGAGCGCGGCCCACGATGGATGAACAAGAGCGCTCCGGAGCGGCAGCCCGCCTCGGGGCCTAAAACACCGGCAGCGACGCTCAAGCCCGACGCCCGGTCACCGCGTCTCGCGAGAAGCTGCCAAGCACGAAGCGGCTTCTGGTCCAAACCAGGTGCCGCGTTTCCCGGCGATGGATGTTGGGCAGATCGCGGCCAAGGCCAGGTGAGACGTTTTCGTCGTCGGACATTGAGATAGGCCATGCATGCTTAAGGCCCGGCAGCATCGAAGAAAGGACGCACAACGCAAAAAAGCAGAACAAAATCAAAATGTTAATTGATTTGCTGGCGGAGACGGAGGGATTCGAACCCTCGATAGGCCTTTACAAGCCTATAACGGTTTAGCAAACCGCCGCCTTCAGCCACTCGGCCACGTCTCCAATATGCGGGGTATGCCCGACCCGGCGGCGTGCCGCAAGCGGCAGAATTAAGGTTGGCGCGATCTTTCACCTGAAAGCGATCGTGGAGCGGCTGCGCAAGCCCCGCGAAAGGATCCGCGCGGCGCGAAAGGCGCCCGATTCGCGCGCTCCTTAATATATGTGCGCTCTTATCTAACGGCCGGACCGCCAGATCCGCCAAAACGAGGGCGAAATCAGCACCGGGTCGCCGGCCCAGACGTTGAACCAGACGCCGGACCTGCGCCGGCAGGGAAAGCTCCAAGCCCTTAAGATATTGGGCAGGATGCCCGTCTTGTGTGGCCGTCCGAGTTCCAGGTCGCAATCATCGGGTGCAATCTGAATCGGCAGCCACTGACCCGTTCCTGGGCCATTCTCGTCGGGGTCGCTCATGCCACGCGAATCTAGGCGGCGGCACGACAAACAAGCTTGATTGAGCGCAAACAGGCCCGTCCGTGAAAACACGGGGCCGGATGCGGTTCTCCGCTCAGTGAGCGGCGACCCATGCCCTCGCCTCGCGCTGTGCAGCCGAGATCTCGACGTCCGACATCTGTCCGGCGACTTCCTGGCGCAGCGCCACGGCGTCCTTGCGGCCCTTCAGCGCGGCGAGATTGAACCATTTGTGCGCTGCGACGAGATCGACGATGCCGGAGCGGCCGCTCGCCCAATAGATCCCGCGCTCGAACAGCACGTCCGACAACGCGCTCGCGTCGATCGGCGTTGCCGTCTCCAGATCGATAGTCCCCTGAAACATAACGCATCCCCGTTTTTCTTGTGCCGCCTCGTTTCCCCGAGCGCGGCTCCCGTCCAACTCTGATCTGGCATGACCCTTCCCGGAAAACCACTCTTCCGGGATCATGCGCTGTTCAACTCATCCCCATGCCGTTTGCCGGCTTGTTGGAGGCGATGATGGCGGGCAAATTTGAATGGCAGTTTAAGTATCGCGATGAAGCAGACGTAAACGCAGCCGCGCGCCACGCGTGCGGAAAATTCAAAAAGCCCCCGATTGACGGGCACTTCTGCGATTCGTCAGATTCGGTTTACCGTCGCGATCTTCGGACAACGATAACCATCGCGCGCGGTGGCGGCGTGCAGTGGCGCCCTCCCGCAGCGCTCGTCGTCAACCGCGACCCGGCTGCGCCAGGGTTCGCCAAGGACTGGTCAAGGCTTCGCCAGGGAGCCACCAAGGCTTGCGGTCCCGAGATGCCGAAACTCTGGCGAAGGCAGCAAGTGGGCGCGCTGCATTTTGGAGACAGCAATCGTCCATCAAGAAGCTGCGGCGTGCCGGATCGCCCGGTCGGGGCCGGCCGATGACACCGTGAACGGGAAACGCGCGAGGGCGTCGCGCAACGGCGACGTCGTCGCCCTCGCCTGCCCCATAGGCGGCGCGGCCACGTCGCGGTCAGATCAACAATGTCTGGAAAAGGGATGCCGGCAATACCCCGGCCTCAGGAGAACGAGGGCGTCGGCGAACACGTCAGGACCAGATTCCACTTTGACCGCGAGGCCACTCGTGAAATTGCAGAACCGGAGAACCGGACCCGCAACGAACGAAGAAATCTCGTTTCTTCTGCCGGACCTGATCTTGGCGAGCGAACCCGCGAAGAGAACGATCCGGCCGTTGACCTGATGTCTCGCCGACACCCTCTATCGTCGACCAGAACCTTTTGAAGGGCGCTGATGACGTGCCGGCTACTTAAGAGCCGGCAACTTCAGAAGCGAAGTTACTTCTTCTTCTTCGCGACCTTGCGGGTCTTCTTCGCAGTCTTCTTCACTGCGCTCTTCGCCTTCTTCGCCTTCGCCTTCTTTGCTTTCTTGGCCATGTTGCCCTCCGATGTGTGAGATGGCTTTAATCGCTGCGTGCACTCGGGGATCGAATGCACTTCATCCCGAATACACCAACACGACGAAAAAAAACAGCGTCTCGCTTAAAGAAGTGTTGACGCAGCAACGCGCGTGCGCTTGTCGAGCGCGACGCAGGCGTGCTTCGCGGCGTGTGCCTGCGATCGCAGAGAGCGCCCGTATCGTCGATGCTCGCGAGAGATGCGGTTGCAGGAAAACGCTATGTAGCAAGTATTTTCCCGCACTCATGCATCGCGCGCGATCGATGCGATGATGTGCGTCGCCGATCACGCAATCACCTCGCGAAGGCGTTTCGCGGACTCTGAGTCGCAGGTTTTGGCAACGAAAATATTTTCATGCTTAACGGCGCGAGCGCTCGTCGGAGCGTGTGCAAGCCGCCGTTTTGCGCGAATCGCATGACGGCGATTCGGTCGCCGCATCGCAGTCGTTCGGGATGAAGTTTGCCGCCGATGGCGCGCGTGAGCGTCGCATCGCGAACCGAAAGCGAGGTTACGGAGTGTGTCCGTCACCTCGTTCGAACGCGTGATGTCAGATGCCGAGCTTGGACTTGAGCAGGTCGTTGACGCTTTGCGGGTTGGCCTTGCCGCCGGACGCCTTCATCACCTGGCCGACGAACCAGCCGAGCGACTGCGGCTTGTCCTTGACCTGCGCGGCCTTGTCGGGATTGGCCGCGATGATGTCGTCGACGACCTTTTCGATCGCCGAGAGGTCGGTGACCTGCTTCATGCCACGGCTTTCGACCAGCGCGCGGGGATCGCCGCCCTCCTGCCAGACGATCTCAAACAGATCCTTGGCGATCTTGCCGCTGATCGTGCCCTCGCCGATCAGGTCGATGATCGCCGCGAGTTGCTCGGCGTTGACCGGAGAGCCCGTGATATCCCGGCCTTCCTTGTTGAGACGACCGAACAGCTCGTTGATCACCCAGTTCGCCGCCATCTTGCCGTCGCGGGCGCGGTTGCCGAGCTTGTCCAGCACGGTCTCGTAGAACACCGCGCTCTCGCGCTCGGCGACCAGCACGCTCGCGTCATAGGCGGAGAGACCGAAGTCGACGACGAACCGCGTCTTCTTCTGGTCCGGCAGTTCAGGCAGGTCCGCCTTCAGCTCGTCGACGAAGCTTTGCGAAAACTCCAGCGGCAGCAGGTCGGGATCGGGGAAGTAACGATAGTCGTGCGCCTCTTCCTTCGACCGCATCGACCGCGTCTCGCCCTTGTTGGGGTCGTAGAGACGGGTCTCCTGGTCGATCTCGCCGCCATCCTCGAGGATCTCGATCTGGCGCCGCGCCTCGTATTCGATCGCCTGGCCGATGAAGGTGATCGAGTTCATGTTCTTGATCTCGCAGCGGGTGCCAAGCGGCCCGCCCGGCTTGCGCACGGAGACGTTGACGTCGGCGCGCAAGCTTCCCTTCTCCATGTCGCCGTCGCAGGTGCCGAGATAGCGCAGGATCGAGCGCAGCTTGGTCACATAGGCCTTGGCCTGCTCGGCATCGCGGATGTCGGGCTTGGAGACGATCTCCATCAGCGCCACGCCGGAGCGGTTGAGATCGACATAGGACATGGTCGGTGACTGATCGTGCAGCATCTTGCCGGCGTCCTGCTCCAGATGCAGCCGCTCGATGCCGACGGTGACGCTGCGGCCGCCGTCGAGCTCGACCAGCACCTCGCCCTCGCCCACCACGGGCGATTTGTACTGGCTGATCTGGTAGCCCTGCGGCGAGTCCGGATAGAAATAGTTTTTCCGGTCGAACACCGAACGCAGGTTGATCTTTGCATTGAGGCCGAGCCCGGTCCGGACAGCCTGCCTGACGCATTCCTCGTTGATGACAGGCAGCATGCCCGGCATCGCGGCGTCGACGAGCGACACGTGGCTGTTCGGCTCGCCGCCGAACGCGGTCGACGCGCCCGAGAACAGTTTTGAGTTCGAGGTCACCTGGGCATGGATCTCCATGCCGATGACCATCTCCCAATCGCCGGTGGCGCCTTTGAGAAGCTTGTGCGTGGCCGTGCTCATATTTTGCTCCCGAGCAGCGTGGCAGCGATCCGCTCCCACTCCGCCTTCAATGAATCCTTTGCCGTCGGCTGGCCGGCCTGGCGGTACCAGTAGCCGGCATTGCCGAGATCGCCTTCGACGCGGTGCAGATAGGCGTGCACCCAGGCAGCCTCACGGCTGTTGTCGTCCTGAACGATCTTGTGTGCCTGGTCCCAGTCGCCCTTGGCAGCCCACCAGAGACCGGCGAGCGGCGCATTCAGCTCCGGCGCGGGCGCCGCGCCGTCGAGGCTTGCGATGAACGCCGCCACATTCACCACCACCTCGCGGGCGTGAAGCGGCCGGCCGCCTGCTCGATCACCTCGCCGAGCGAGAACAGCGTCTCCTCGTCGAAGGGACGGCCGATCAGCTGCAGACCGAGCGGCAGGCCTTGCGCGTCCTTGCCGGCGGGCACGGCGATGCCCGGCAGGCCCGCCATGTTCACGGTGACCGTGAAGATGTCATTGAGATACATCTCGACGGGGTCCGCGCCGCCCTTCTCCCCGACGCCGAAGGCGGCCGACGGCGTCGCCGGCGTGAGGATCGCGTTGACGCCCTTGGCGAAGCAATCCTCGAAGTCCTTCTTGATCAGCGTACGCACCTTCTGCGCGCGCAGGTAATAGGCGTCGTAATAGCCGGCCGAGAGCACGTAGGTGCCGATCATGACGCGGCGGCGCACCTCTGCGCCAAAACCTTCGGCGCGGGTGTTCTCGTACAGCTCGATGATGTTCTTGCCCTGCTCGCGCAGGCCGTAGCGCACGCCATCATAGCGCGCGAGGTTGGAGGACGCCTCCGCTGGCGCCACGATGTAATAGGCCGGCAGCGCATATTTCGTGTGCGGCAGCGACACCTCGACGAGCTCGGCGCCGGCCGCCTTCAGCCATGCCGCACCCTCGCTCCAGAGCTTCTCGATCTCGGCCGGCATGCCGTCGAGACGATACTCCTTGGGAATGCCGATCTTCATGCCCTTGACGGACTTGCCGATCGCCGCCTCGTAATCCGGCACGGCAATGTCGACCGACGTCGTGTCCTTCGGGTCGTGGCCAGCCATCGAGCGCAGCAGCATCGCGGAGTCGCGCACGCTGCGCGCGATGGGACCAGCCTGGTCGAGCGAGGAGGCAAAGGCGACGACGCCCCAGCGGGAGCAGCGACCGTAGGTCGGCTTGATGCCGACGGTCGCGGTGAACGCCGCCGGCTGGCGGATCGAGCCGCCGGTGTCGGTCGCGGTCGCACCCATGCAGAGCAGCGCCGCCACGGCCGAGGCCGAGCCGCCGGACGAGCCGCCCGGCACCAGCGTTGTGTTGGAACCGTCTCGTCGCCAGGGATTGCCGACGGGTCCGAAGCACGAGGTCTCGTTCGACGAGCCCATCGCAAACTCGTCATTGTTGAGTTTGCCGAGCATCACCGCGCCGTCGCGCCAGAGCTGCGAGGTGACGGTGGACTCATAGGTCGGCACGAAATTGCCGAGGATCTTTGAGCACGCCGTGGTGCGAACGCCCTTCGTGGCAAAGAGATCCTTGATGCCGAGCGGGATGCCGGCGAGCGGGCCGCCGTCGCCTTTGGCGATCCTGGCGTCCGCCTCGCGCGCCATCGCGCGCGCCTGGTCGGGCGTCTCCATCACGAAGGCGTTGAGCACGCGCGCGGCTTCGATCGCGTTTAGATGCGCGTCGGTCAGCTCGAGTGACGTGAAAGTCTTGGCCGCGAGACCCTTGCGGGCCTCGGCGAGCGTCAGCGATGTCAAATCGGTCATTTATTGATCGGGCTGCAGAAGAACGGAGACAGGGTCTTGTCGTTGGCCGGGTCGTCTTTCCTAGCGGCCGCTTTCGCGGCAGCTTCGATCTCGTCGAGCACGGCATTGACGGCGACATTGGGATCGGCAGCCTTGCCCTGCCGCTCCATCTTGTCGAGATAGTTCATATAGGCCTGATAGGCCTTCTCATCGTCGCATAGCAGGCACATCGGACAGCGTCCTGAATTGAATTACTCAACAACCTTTGGCACCAGGAAGAAGTGACCTTCGGTCGCGGGCGCGTTGGCAACGATATCGTCGGCGATCTCGCCGTCATTGACCACGTCCTGCCGCTTCTTCATCTGCATCGGAGTGACCGAGGTCATCGGCTCCACGCCCTCGACATTGACCTCCGAGAGCTGCTCGACAAAGGCGAGCATGGCGTTGAGCTCGCCCTGCAAGTGCGGAACCTCGTCCTCGGAAACCGCGATGCGCGCCAGATGCGCGATGCGGCGGACGGTAGCGGCGTCGACGGACATTATATAAGGCCTCTCACGGCAAAACCTATCCGCCGTATAGCAGAGGCCGGTTTTGCGCCGCAACCGGGGCCGGGAGTGTGATCCGGACCCGAAGGGCCGCGCTAGCGCAAAGTGCGCAGCGGTTTTCCGAAAAGATCACGCTTAAACAATAACCTAAAGCGCGATGATGACTGTCCTCAGCCTCATCGCGCCCTAGCCGGCCAGCGCTTTCAGGCGAGCCTGCGCCGATCTCGCCAGATCGCGGGTCAATTCGGCCGCTGGGACCTCGCGGCCCAGGGCGATGGCCTGCCCCGCCCAGAGATTGGTGAAATCCACCCTGCCCTGTTTTTCGGCAGCCGCCTTCAACGGCCCCAGTGCGGTCGCAGCGTGGGGGAAGGCCGGCGCATCGGGCGAGATCGGGCCGGCCTCGCGCATCAGGCGGTTCTGGACCCCGCGCGCCGGGCGCCCGGTCATTACATTGGTGATGACGGTGGAATCGTCCCGCGCCTCGGCGAGCGCCTTCCGGCCTCCGGGCGTGACCTTGGATTCCGGACACCGCAAATACGCGCTGCCGATCTGCACGCCGGATGCACCGAGCGCAAAGGCCGCGGCAATGCCGCGCCCATCGGCGATGCCGCCGCAGGCGATAACAGGCACTTTCACCGCATCGACCACCTGCGGCACCAGCGCGAAGGTGCCGGGCTGCTCGGCGATCTTGTCAGTCAGGAACATGCCGCGATGGCCGCCCGCCTCGGCGCCCTGCGCAATGACGGCATCGACGCCACGCTCTTCCAGCCAAACTGCTTCCTTCACCGTTGTGGCCGACGAGATGACGATGCAGCCGGCCGCCTTGACCCGCTTGAGCAGCGCTTGCTCCGGCAGGCCGAAGTGGAAGCTGACGACCTCCGGCTTCAGCTCCTCTACGACCTCGCAGAAGGCGGCATCGAACGGGGCACGGTTCGCCGCGTTGATCGGCGCCGTCGGATCAAGACCGTGCTCGGTGTAGTAGCCCGCCAGACGCGTCTTCCAGCGCGCCTCGGACGCGGCATCCAGCTCGACCGGTGTGTGGCAGAAGAAGTTCATGTTGACCGGCGCCTTCACGCGCTGGCGGATGAGATTGACCTGCTCGCGCGCCTTCTCCGGTGACAACATCGCACTCGGCAGCGAGCCAAGCGCTCCGCCTTGCGCAGCAGCGACCACCAGCTCTGCATCCATCACGCCGGCCATCGGCGCCAGCACGATCGGGAATTCGGTCTTGAAGAGGTCGATCAGTCGACGGTCAGGCCACATGGTTGTTCTCACTAGTTGGCTTGCTGCAAACCCTCTCCCTTGTTGGAGAGGGTGGCGCCGAAGGCGCCGGGTGAGGGGTTTGTATCCGCGGAGACAGACCCCTCATCCGGCGCGGATTGCATCCGCACCACCTTCTCCCACAAGGGGAGAAGGGAAAGAAGCACTGGAGTTACGCCGGCCGGCAAGGAGCTGCTCGGCTTCAGTCGCGATGCGTTCGACGATCTCCGCGGCGGGCGGAATGTCATGGATCAAGCCGACCGCCTCTCCTGCAAAGACCGCGGCAACCTCGAAATTGCCCGCAGCCTTCGCCGCAGCATACTCAACGGCGACCTCGCTTGCGCGTTGCATCAGCTCGATCTCGCGGCCGGTCCAAATTCTGATGTGATCGTTGACCAGCGTTCGCGCGGTGAACGGGGCCGGCCAGAACAGGCTGCGCGACCAGTCGATGATGACACCGCGCACCGTGTCGTTTGGATCTGCCGCGCGAATGCGCTGCTTCGCCTCCGCGGCGCCATTGGCCTCGACGCTCGCATAGAAGCGCGTGCCGATCAGCACGCCGGATGCGCCCAGCATCATCATCGCCGCCAGACCGCGACCGTCGGCAATGCCACCGGCCGCGACGACCGGCACGCGCCCGGCCGCAAGATCGACGATCGCCGGAACGATATCGACGGTGGTGCGCGATGCGCCATGGCCGCCAGCTTCGGTGCCCTGCGCAATCAGAATCTCCGCGCCGGCGTCCAACGCCTGCTTCGCCATGTCCTCGCTCTGCACCTGGCAGATCAATCGCGCACCGCACGCCCTAATGCGCGCTGCAAACGGCGCTGGATCACCGAATGACAGCATGATCGCCTGCGGCCCGGCGTCCAGCGCCATGTCCAGAAGGTCCGGCTGTTTTGCCAGGCTCCAGGTGATGAAGCCGATGCCGAACGGTGCAAAGCCCTTCAGCTCCCTGGTCTCAGCCTCGAGCCGCGCCCGGTCGCCGTAGCCGCCGCCCAAAATTCCGAAGCCGCCAGCCTCGCTGACGGCGCGCACGAGCCGGCTGCCCGCGATCGTATCCATCGGCGCGAGCAGGATCGGATGCCTGATCCCCAGGAGCTGGGTCAGCGGTGTCGCGATCGGCATGGCGCATCCCTCCGGTATGGACAGCGAGACTAAGCCCGACTAGCATTCTCGAAAAATGAATTCCTTCGAACGCTACTATCTCCAAAGCGAAACGATGCCATGGAACTAAGCGATCTCCAGACTTTTGCGGCCGTGGCGCGTGCCGGCGGCATCACCCGGGCGGCCGAGGAGCTCAACACGGTGCAATCCAACGTGACCCAGCGCGTGAAGGCGCTGGAGGCCGAGATCGGCACACCGTTGTTCGAGCGGCACAGCCGCGGCATGACGCTGACCAGCGCGGGCAAGCGCCTCCTGCCCTACGCGCAGCGGATGGCGGCACTCTCGCGCGAAGCCATGCTCGCCGCCCGCGACGATGGCGAGCCCAAGGGTCCGCTTGCGATCGGTTCGATGGAAACCACGGCCGCCGTGCGGCTGCCGCCGCTGCTTGCCGATTTCCACCGCCGGTTTCCCGCCGTGCGCCTTTCCTTGCGCACCGCGCCGACCGCTGATCTCGTCGCCGCCGTGCTCGACGGCACGCTCGACGGCGCCTTCGTCGCGGGCCCGATCGAGCATGCCGACCTGATAGCCACAGGCGCATTCCGCGAGGAGCTGGTGCTTGTCAGCGCGCGGCGCTGGAGCTCCCTTGCTGAGCTGCGCGCCGGCACGCCGACCTCCGGCCCGACCGCGCTGGTGTTCCGCACCGGCTGCACCTACCGCCAGCGGCTCGAACAGGTTTTTGTCGAGTTCGGCTGGCCGTCAGCCGCACGCTTCGAGCTCGGTACGCTCGATGGCATGATCGGCTGCGTCGCCGCCGATATGGGCGTGACGCTGCTGCCCCGTGCTGTCGTCGAACGTAGCGCGATGAACGGCAGCGTGTCGATGCACACGCTGAGCCCGTCGCACGCGCGCGTCGAGACGCTCTTCATCCAGCGCCGCACCGGACATCAATACAGCGCGCTCAGCGGTTTCGCCGCCTGCCTGAAGAAGGATGATGACGTCATCGCGGCCTGAACGTTCCATGTCACGAAGTTCCGCGACACAAATCTGTCGCCGTTGAATCAATCGACGCCGGGCACATTCGATACTGCGTTCAGCCGTCGCAACGCCGCACGTCGAAAAGCTTTGAAGCCCGAGGCTATTCTACGTTAGGATGTGTCACTGGCCAGCGCAAAACCACAACGAAGCCAAAACATCGGGAGGACTATGATGCGCAATACGCTCGTGTTGTGCTGTGTCGCCGCGCTGTCGGTGACGATCGGAACTGCAAGCGCACAGGACTGGACCAAGTCGAAGTGGGGACCGAACGACGAGATCGGTGCCGCCAACTACATGACGCCTGAACTCGTGCTGAAGGCCGCTTCGCTGGTGAAAACCGGAAAGACCTACGCACTCGGCATTCCCGTCTCGCCGCAGACGCCCGCATATCCGCCGCGCGCGTTCAAGCTCACCATCGTACAACCCGGACAGGCCGGCAGCCCGGGCCTCGGGCCGAACAAGGCCACCTACAATGACGACATCCTGGATACCTGGGTCGGCATCGGCAGCCAGATCGACGGCCTCGGCCATCTCGGCGTCGAGCATGTCTATTACAACGGCAACAAGCTCGCCGATTTCGCCGATCCCAACGGCCTGAAGAAGCTCGGCATCGAGAAGGTGCCGCCGATCGTCACGCGCGGCGTGCTGCTCGACATGGCCGCCTATTACAACACCGACATAGTGAAGGAAGGCACAGCCTTCAACGTCAAGGAGATCGAGGAAGTCGCCAAGAAACAGGGCGTCGAGATCCGCCAGGGCGACGTCGTCATCTTCCACACCGGTTGGCTCAGCCTGATCGGCAAGGACGACAAGCGCTACTCGGCCGGCGAGCCCGGTCTCGGGGTCGAAGGCGCAAAGTACCTCACCGGCAAGGGCGTCGTCGCGATCGGCGCCGACACCTGGGCGCTCGAGGTGCTGCCGTTCGAGTCCAAGAACGTCTTCGAGGTGCACCAGATCCTGCTCGCGATGAACGGGACCTACATCCTCGAGAACATGGACACCGCCGCGCTCGCCCGGGACAAGGGCTACGAATTCCTGTTCGTGCTCGGACAGCCGCGCTGGACCGGCGGCGTGCAGGCGATGATCAACCCGATCGCGATCCGCTGATCTGATACCCGGGCGAGGAGCCTCCTGCCGGCCGGCAGGCGCCCTCGCCCGATCTCTCCGTCACTGCGGCCTGAGATGCCACCGCCGCAGCGCAACGAAGGCCCAGATGGCCTCGACGAGGCCGAACGGCCAGGCTCCTTGCAGGAAGCCGTAGGCCGAGCCGAGCGCGCAGGACGCGGCGAACAGCAGCACGAACCAGTGGCTGCGATCCTCCAGGGCATAGCAGACCAGCATGGCGGTCACGGCAAACAGGCCGAATAGTGTCAGTGCATCCATGGTCCGGGGTTCACTCCGCAGCGCGACGCGTGATATGCGCTAGTGCCATGCCGGCTCCTATCCTACCCCTCGTCGATGTTGCAACCCACTGGCCCGCGCGCGGCGCGCTGGTCGGGCTCGATCTCGGCACAAAGACCATCGGCGTCGCCGTATCCGATCCGGACCGTCGGCTTGCGACCGGCGTCGAGACGATCCAGCGCAAGGCGTTCAAGCAGGACGCGGCCCGGCTGCTCGCGATCGCGGCCGAGCGCAAGGTGGTCGGCTTCGTGCTCGGCCTTCCCATCAACATGGACGGCAGCGAGGGTCCGCGCGCGCAATCCACCCGCGCCTTCGCCCGCAATCTTGCCGGCCTCACCGTGCTCCCCATCGGCCTGTGGGACGAGCGCCTCTCGACCGCGGCGGTCGAGCGCGAGCTGATCGGCATGGACGTCAGCCGCGCCAAGCGCGCCGAGGTCATCGACGAGCATGCCGCGATCTTCATCCTGCAAGGCGCGCTCGACCGCCTCGCCAATTTGCGCACCGGGACCGACTGATCCATGACCGTCGTGATCGCGGCGCTGCTGCCGGTCTTCATCCTCATCGTGCTCGGCGTCGTGCTCAGGCACAGCCTGATGCGGCTCGACACGCAATGGCACGGGCTGGAGCGGCTGACCTATTTCGTGTTGTTTCCGATGCTCCTGATCCAGACGCTGGTGAAGGCCGACCTGTCCAAGGTGCCGGTCGCCGGCGTCGGCGGCGCGCTGCTGCTGTCCGCGCTCGCTATGTCGGTCCTGTGCCTCGCGCTGCGCCCGACCCTGTCGCGGCTCGACATCGACGGCCCCGCCTTCACGTCGATCTTCCAGGGCGCGACGCGCTGGCAGACCTATGTCGCGCTCTCCGTCTCCGCCAACATGTTCGGCGATGTCGGGCTGGCGCTGGCGTCGGTGGCGATGGTCGCGATCATTCCGCTGGTCAATGTGTTCAGCGTCGCCGTGCTCGCCCACTACGCCGCGCCGGAAAAGCAATCCGTCCGCGCCATCGTCATGACCGTGATCCGCAATCCCCTGATCTGGGCCTGCGCGATCGGGCTCTTCATCAACGTCATCCATTTGCCGCTGCCAAGAATCTGGCACGAGGTTGCCGATGCGCTCGGCCGTTCCTCGCTCGCCATCGGCCTGCTCGTCACCGGCGCCGGCCTGCAGCTCAGAGGCCTGCTCCGCCCGAGCGCCAGCGCGACGATCGGCGTCGCATTCAAGCTGGTCTTGATGCCCGTGCTCGCGCTGGCGCTCGCCGCCTGGTTTGGCCTCTCCGGCGAGAGCCTTGCGATCGTCGCGATCTGCGCGGCGGTGCCGACCTCGCCCAGCGCCTATGTGCTCGCCCGCCAGATGGGCGGCGATGCGCCGCTCCTGGCGCAGATCATCACGCTGCAGACGATCCTGGCGGCGATCACGATGCCGATCACGATCGCGCTGGTGGCCTGAGCGCTAGACGTAGCGCCCCAACGTAAAGAAGATGACTGCATTGCATGCCGAATGAGCCACCACAGGGGTCCACGTGGAATTGCTGGTCCATCGAAGGTGCCCAAGAACAAGTCCAAAGGCAAAAATGATTGCGCGTCCAAACCAATCGTATTGAGTATGATTTAGTGCCCATACAGCCGACGTAAGGACGATGGCGCCGACCGGTCCGAGAAAAGATTCCGACCAACCGCGAAACAGGAAGCCGCGAACCACAAACTCTTCCATAAGAGGTGCGGCGATACAGCCGCCAATGAGCCACGCAAGCAATCCGCCGGCACCTCCTACGATAAGCGCGGAGTCGGATTCATATCCCCCCCGTGCTCATCTTCGACAGCACAAACCCCTCAATCGACATAAAGATCGTCGTGATGGCGAGAGCCCGGACGATTTCGCCCCCGGATGGCCAACTCAGAGCGAGGTATTCGCCGAACTCTCTCCCGGCCATCCGGATCGCAACCCAAAGCACTGCGATGGCCGGCGGCGCTCCCGAAATCAGGAAAACTCCATACCAGCGTCCCTGTGACGCCAACGTCTGGAATTCTCCTGGAGCGAAAGCCTTCGGTCCGACGCTCGCGGCCAGAATGACGTTCAACACCATCCAGCCCGTCAGAACGGAAGCGCCGTACGCAATCAAGGCAACTAGCGTTGTCTCCCAAAAATCCCACGTCCGAGCAGACTGCGAGCCGAGGATGGGATCGCCTACGTTTTTGAAATCGACCATAATGGATTTTCACAACAACTTTTCAGGGATAAAAGCACTCTCCTCTACCAAGAGTATCTAGGCGTATCGTCGAGCGTCAATAAGAAATGGCCCCCACAGCGGCGGCACGCCTACAGGGCCTGCGGAAAGCTCGGAGTGGCAGACGCTTCGCTATGCGCCCAGCCACATCGTCAGCACCACCGCGGTCATGTTGTTCAGCGCGTGGAGCACGATCGTGAGCCAGAGCGAGCCAGAGCGATAGCGCATGTAGCCGAACCACAGGCCGATGGTGAAGACTTCGGCGAGGAAGTACATGTCGTACTGCAGATGCACGACCGTCCACACCAGTGACGACAGGATGATCGCGCCGGGCACGCGCAGGAAGCTTGCCGACCAGCCGCGATAGAGGAAGCCGCGCGCAAGGACTTCTTCCGACATCGGCGCTGCCACGCTGAAGGCGACGAGCAGCAGGAGCGCCGCGCCCGTGTCGCGGCCCGACTTCAACAGATCGGTCATGAAGCCCGGCGTCGCCTCGCGGCCAAGGCCGCGCGATATCGTCTCCCAGGCCAGCACGAGAACGATGAGGCCGACCGCACCGAACAGGAGCTGCTTCCAGGATGGCCAATGCAGCGCGAGATAGTCGACGAAGGAGGCCTTCTTGATGCGGATGGCAAGCCACACCGCGGCAAGCGTCGCCGGCAGGCCCATAATCACCGACAGCGCGAGCGCCTGGGGCTCGCGGCCGACGAGCTGGATCGAGGCCATGTCGATCGGGAGCCCGCGAAGCGCCACCAGCAGGAGGATCGCGCCGACCTGGCCGACGAACATCGCGACGAAGATGAAGAGGCTCCACAGCGCCGTGCCCCAGAACTTCCAGACGCGCGGCGCGTGCTCTGCAGGCGTCACGGTGAGCGGCGGGTGGTCGGGATTGAGGGAATCCATCAGGAGGCCTTCGTTAGGCACGCCAAACTATCTCGTCATGCCCGGGCTTGTCCCGGGCATCCACGTTCTTCGTGCCGCGCTGCAAGACGTGGATGGCCGGGTCAAGCCCGGCCATGACAATACGGATACAACATGCCCCGCTCACGGCAGCGCCCGTTCCAGCAGCGCGCGCACCTCGCCGCCCTCCAGCTCCACAGCGCCATACATGCTGGCGTGATTGGCAGCGAGCCGCGTGGCGGCGAACAGTTCGGCGTTGCGCGGCGACACGCCGTTGAGCGCGGCGGCAGCGGCGAGCAGTGCAAGCTTCTCGACGGCGAGACGTGCGACACGCTCGCCATCCGCGCGGCGGAAGCTCTTGCCGATGAACGCGACGGCCTCGCCCGCCCCTGGCAGCCCCTTGGTCTCGGTCGCAAGCGATTGCAGCACCGCCATCGCCGCCTCCGGCTCGCGCGCGAGCGCCCGTAGCACGTCGAGGCACATGACGTTGCCCGATCCTTCCCAGATCGCGTTGACCGGCGACTCCCGGTAGTGGCGCGCCAGGATTCCGTCCTCGACATAGCCATTGCCGCCGAGGCATTCCATCGCCTCGTAGAGAAAGCTAGGGGCACTCTTGCAGGTCCAGTATTTGATCGCGGGCGTGAGCAGCCGCATATAGGCGGCCTCCGCAGCATCGTACGGCGTGCGGTCGAAGGCGCGGCAGAGCCGCATCATCAGGGCTGTGCTCGCCTCGACATGCAGCGCCATGTCCGAGAGCACGGCCTGCATCAAGGGCTGATCGGCGAGATGCTTCTGGAACACGCTGCGGTGACGCGCATGATGCAGCGCATGCGCAAGCCCCGAGCGCATCAGGCCGACGGAGGCGATCGCGCAATCCTGCCGCGTGAGCTGCACCATCTGGATGATGGTGCGGATGCCCTTGCCCTCCTCGCCGACGGCTTCCGCGTAGGCGCCGACGAACTCGACTTCCGAGGACGCGTTCGAACGATTGCCGAGCTTGTCCTTCAAGCGCTGGAACTGGACGGCGTTGACCGATCCATCCGGTGCAAAGCGCGGCATGAAGAAACAGGTCAGCCCCGCACCGGCCTGCGCCAGCACCAGGAACGCATCGCACATCGGCGCCGACATGAACCATTTGTGGCCGGTGACGCGATAGGCATTCCCGTCGCGCACAGCGCGCGTCATGTTGGCGCGAACGTCGGTGCCGCCCTGCTTCTCGGTCATGCCCATGCCGAGCGTCATGCCGCACTTTTCCCACCACGGCGCGAAGGTGGGATCGTAGCTCTTTGTTGACAGCACCGGCATCACCTTGCCGAGCAGATCCGGCTGCATCGCCAGCGCAGCAACGGAAGCGCGCGTCATCGTGATCGGACAGAGATGGCCGGTCTCGACCTGCGAGGCGATGTAGAATCTTGCCGCGCGAATGACCTCGGCGGCATCGCCCGCAGGCTTTCCATCCGCCGTCCACGTCGAATTGTGCACGCCGGCATGCGCGCTGTGCGCCATCAGCTCGTGATAGGCCGGATGAAACTCGACCTGGTCGCGGCGATTTCCCTTTGCATCGAAGGTGCGGAGCTTCGGCGTGTTCTCGTTCGCCACGCGCCCGCGATCGGCCATCGCGGCCGAGCCCCAATGCTTGCCGAACTCCGACAGCTCCCGTTCCGCCGCTGCGCCGCCATTGGCCCTGACCGCCTCGACCAGCGGCCGATCCACGGCAAAGAGATCGACGTCCTCGAACGGCGGCGACTGGTTGAAGACCTCGTGGGTCGCGAAGCTGGGCTGGGTCATCTTGTTTCCTCGGCGCGGAATCAGTTCCGCCGCGGCTGGATCGGGAAATCATAGGCCGCCCCGCCGGCCCCCGGCAGGGAAAAATGCCACCACTCCTTCGAATAGTTCACAAAGCCTTGCCGGGCCATCGCAGCCACCAGCCGCTTGCGCCAGGCGCGCTGGTCCGGCGTGATCGACGGTGCTGCGGTATGCCCCTTCGCGTCAGTACAATCATATCCGGTGCCCATGTCGACGCTGCCTTCAGGGGGCCGCGCCTCAACCGGCGCCGTGCAGTCGGCATAGGCCTTCGATAGGTCATATTTGCCGGAGTTGTCGGCTTTCAGATCGACCAGGGTGAGGTCGAGCGCGGCTCCGGTCGAATGCTGCGAACGGCTCGCGATGTAGCCGAGGCGGAACAGCTCCGTCTTGGGAATCCTTGGATTGTAGCGCCGCTCGGCGGCCGTCTCGCGACCGTTCTGCGACCACTTCACCATGTCGAGCGAGGCCCGGGCCGGCCGGTAGCAGTCGAACATCTTCAGCGACAGGTTCTGCGCGGCCAGTTCCTGCTGAACTGCTTTCAGCCGCAGCCCCACCTCCCGCTTCACCACGCATTCGCCGGCGCCGTAGCCGTTCAGCGGACGGCCGATGAAATTATTGGAGGTGGCGTAGCGGATGTCCTGCACGATGGTGGGATCGATGTCGCGCAAATAGACGAAGCCGCCGGGGAGCAATTGGGCTTGGGCCCTGCCAGCGAATATCGTAACCAAGAGCACTGTTAGAATTGTCTTCAACGGAAGCCCCCCACATCGTCATGGCCGGGCTTGTCCCGGCCATCCACGTTCTTGTTGCGTCGAGAAAGTCCGTGGATGCCCGGGACAAGCCCGGGCATGACGGAGAGAGAGCCCGCGCCGACAGATCAGGGGATAACTCACTTCCTCACCTTTGGCCCTTGCCCACCCCGCCATCCACGCCTATAGCTCTGCTTTTAATGACATCGAAATCGACCTTTGTCCTCGGCCACCGGCATTTGCTGGGCATCGAGGGCCTTTCTGCGGCCGACATCACCGGCCTCCTCGACCTGTCCGAAGAATATGTCGAGCTCAACCGCCAGGTTGACAAGAAGCGCACCGTCCTGCGTGGACGGACGCAAGTAAACCTCTTCTTCGAGGCCTCCACCCGGACCCAGTCCTCGTTCGAGCTCGCCGGCAAACGGCTGGGCGCCGACGTCATGAACATGTCGGTGTCCTCGTCGTCGATCCGCAAGGGTGAGACCCTGATCGACACCGCGATGACGCTGAACGCGATGCATCCGGACATCCTGGTGGTGCGCCATCACGCCTCCGGCGCGGTGGAACTGCTGGCCCGCAAGGTTGATGGTTCCGTGATCAATGCCGGCGACGGCGCGCACGAGCATCCGACGCAGGCCCTGCTCGACGCGCTGACCATCCGCCGCAACAAGGGCCGCATCGAGGGGCTCGTGGTCGCGATCTGCGGCGACGTGCTGCATTCGCGCGTTGCCCGCTCCAACATCATCCTGCTCAACACGATGGGCGCGCGCGTCCGCGTCGTCGGTCCCTCCACACTGCTGCCGCCGGGCATCGAACGGATGGGCGTCGAGGTCGCGCGCGACATGCGCGAGGGCCTCGAAGGCGCCGACATCGTGATGATGCTGCGGCTCCAGCGCGAGCGCATGAACGGCTCGTTCGTGCCGTCATCCTCCGAATATTTCAACTATTTCGGGCTCGACCAGAAGAAGCTCGCTTACGCCAAGCCGGACGCACTCGTGATGCATCCCGGCCCCATGAACCGCGGCGTGGAGATCGACTCGGCCGTGGCCGACGGCGCGCAATCCCTGATCCGCGAACAGGTGGAGATGGGTGTCGCCGTGCGCATGGCCGTGCTGGAAGCGCTCGCCCGCAACCTGCCGAACGCGTGATGCCGATGTTGATTGACCGCCGACCGATCCTGCTCGCCAACGCCCGCGTCGTCGATCCTTCGCGGGATTTCGACGGCGTCGGCGACGTCCTGATTGCCGATGGCACCATCCGCGAGACCCGCCGCGGCATTGGCGCTGCCGGCGTCCCCGAGGGGACCGACATCGTCAACTGCTCCGGCAAGATCGTGGCGCCGGGCCTGGTCGACATGCGCGCCTTTGTCGGGGAGCCCGGCTTCAGCCATCGCGAGACCTTTGCGTCCGCAAGTCAGGCGGCCGCGACCGGCGGCATCACCACCATCATCTGCCAGCCCGACACCTCGCCCGTCATCGACAATTCGGCGACCGTCGACTTCGTGATGCGGCGTGCCCGCGACACCGCGATTGTCAACATCCAACCGATGGCGGCGTTGACCAAAGGCATGCGCGGCGAGGAGATGACCGAATTCGGCCTCCTCAAGGCCGCCGGTGCGATCGCCTTCAGCGACGGCGACCGCAGCGTGACCGATGCGCAGGTGATGCGCCGGGCACTGACCTACGCCCGTGATTTCGACGCGCTGATCGTGCACCACACCGAAGACCCTGATCTCGTCGGCGAAGGCGTGATGAACGAAGGCGAGTTCGCGACCCGGCTCGGCCTGATGGGCATTCCGAACGCCGCCGAAGCGGTGATCCTCGAGCGCGACATGCGCCTCGTCGCACTGACCGGCGGTCGCTACCACGCGGCCTCGTTGTCCTGCATCGACTCGCTCGACATCCTCAAGCGCGCCCGCGACGCCGGGCTCACCGTCAGCGCCTCGGTCTCGATCAACCATCTCGCGCTGAACGAGAACGACATCGGTCCCTACCGTTCGTTCCTGAAGCTGTCGCCGCCGCTGCGGACCGAGGACGACCGCCGCGCGCTGGTGGCAGCGGTGGCCTCCGGCCTCGTCGACGTCATCATGTCCGACCACAATCCGCAGGACGTCGAGGTCAAGCGCCTGCCGTTCGCGGAAGCCGCTCCCGGCGCCGTAGGGCTCGAGACCATGCTGCCGGCGGGCCTGCGCCTCGTGCATAATGGCGAGATGGAACTGAAGACGCTGATCCGGGCGATGTCGACGCGGCCGGCGGAACTGCTCGGGCTAGCAGGCGGAACCCTGCGTACTGGCAGCCCGGCCGACGTGATCGTGATCGACCCCGATACGCCCTGGGTGGTCGATCCCGCCGACCTCAAATCGCCCTGCAAGAACACCCCGTTCGACGAGGCCCGCTTTACAGGCCGCGTGGTGCGCACCATTGTCGGGGGACGGACGGTCTACGAGCATGTCTGACGAGCGGGATCATGCGTGGCGTCTCGGTTCGACATGCAGATGCGGCCATTGGAGATGCGGCCATGTGGCTTGAAGCATTCCTGCCGGTGGCACTCGTCATCGGCTACCTCCTCGGCTCGATTCCGTTCGGGCTGGTTCTCACCAAGCTCGCCGGCACGCAGGATCTGCGCTCGATCGGCTCCGGCAATATCGGCGCCACCAACGTGCTGCGCACGGGACGCAAGGGCCTTGCCGCGGCCACCCTGTTGCTCGACGCGCTCAAGGGCACGGCGGCGGTGGTGATCGCCGGCTACATCGCAGGGCCCAATGCCGCGATGATGGCCGGGCTCGGCGCCTTCCTCGGCCATCTCTTCCCGGTCTGGCTGAAGTTCAGAGGCGGCAAGGGCGTCGCCGTCTATATCGGCATCCTGCTCGGCCTGTTCTGGCCGGGCGCGGTGGTGTTCTGCCTGCTCTGGCTCGCGACCGCCTTCACCACCCGCTATTCCTCGCTCTCGGCGCTGGTGGCAGCTTTCATCACGCCGCTGTTCCTCTGGTGGTTCGGCCACCCCGCACTGGCCTCGCTGTTTGCGGTGCTGACGCTGCTGCTGTTCTACATGCATCGTGAGAACATCAAGCGGTTGCAATCGGGCAAGGAAGGCCGGATCGGCGAGAAGGCCTGAGCCGGAAAAAGTACAGATACCGCCGCACCCCCTCCGCATTATGTGCCAAATTCTGTTCGCAACTCGCGGCCGACTCGCGGCCGGAGTGGCGAACGGGTTCTACGGCTGTCATCCTGACAGCGGAAATGGCGTTACGCGGTTGCTCAGAATGAGCGAGAAGATTGTCGGCGCGAATAACGAGGTTGGCTCGCGGGGTGCAGCCCGCAGCGCGGCAAGCCGGCTGCTCTCGATGACCAGTATCTGGTCCGATGCGCCCTCGCCGCTTCCTGCGCCAGAGCCTGCTCCCGTTTTGCCGCCCGCGCCGCAGCCCGATCCCGTCGCGCAAACTCCGGTGCCTGTCGAGGTCGCAACCACGGTCGCGACCGTGGCGTCCGATCAGGCGACCTCAAAGCAATGGCCGCCGCAAAAGCTGTCACTGGCGCTTCAGGGCGGCGGCACCTTTGCCGCCTTCACCTGGGGCGTGCTGGAGCGGCTGCTCGAAGAGCCATCCATCGCATTCGACAGCATCAGTGGCGCGAGCGCCGGCGCGGTCAATGCGCTGCTGCTGGCTTGCGGCCTTGCCGAGGGCGGCCGCGAAGCTGCCCGCGCCCGGCTGAACCGGTTCTGGGTCCGGCTGATGCACGAGGCCTCGTTCCGCTCGCTGATGCTGGTCGGCGGATTTTCGCCGGCGGGAAGCTCGGTCGCATTCGGTCCGACGCTGCGCTCCGGCCAGTTCGATCCGTTCGATCTCGACCCGCTGCGGCAGGCGTTGTCGCGCGACATCAATTTTGCCGCCTTGCGCGACGCGGCGTGCCCAAAACTGCTGATCGCGGCGACGCGGATCCGCGACGGCCAGCAGCAGATCTTCCGCAACGACGCTGTTACCCCTGACGTCGCGCTGGCCTCGACCTGTCCGCCTCTGGTTCACTGCGCCGTCGAGATCGACGGCGAGGCCTATTGGGACGGCGGCTTTGGCAGCAATCCGCCGCTGCTGAAGCTGGCGCAGGAAACGACGACCTCCGACGTCCTGCTCGTCCAGGTCACGCCGGCGCTCGACAGCTACGTGCCGATCACGCTCGCCGCGATCGACCGCAGGCTCGATCAGATCGCGGCCAACGCCGCCCTCAAGGCTGAGATCGCAGCGATCGAATGGGCTCAGTCACACTCCGCGCCTTCGCTGCGACTGTTCAAGATCGCAGCAGAGGACTTCGTCGACGGCCTGGCGCAGCGCTCATCGACCGATCTCGGCCGCGGCTTCATTCGGCTGCTGCATCGGAGCGGCCGCGAGGCCGCCGAGCACTGGCTTGGGCAAGGCGCGACTAGGGCTGCAGCATCGCCCGCATCCGGTCTGCGCGCTGTTTCCGCCGAACCCGCGCTAGCCTGATTTCGCCAGCGCGTCCTCAAGGAACCACGCTGCCGCAAGCGCATGCGCGTCATTGCCGAAGCGCGCGATCACCTGAACGCCGATCGGAAGACCGCCGACCTTCAGCACCGGCACGTTGACGCAAGGGTTGCCCATCAGCGTCCAGAGCCGGTTGTAGCGGGGGGAGCCGGTCGTCGCGAGCTCCTTGGCCGGCGCGGTGCCCGGCGCCGAATAGGTGAGCAGCACATCGACGCCCTCGAACACTTCACCGAGCTCGCGGCGGCCGCGGCGGCTGATCCGCCGCGCCTCGTCATATTCCTTCGGCGTCAGGCCGACGGTCGCATCGAGGCTGGCGCGCAGCATTGGCGCGATCTCGTCGTGACGCTCCGAAAACTCCCAGGCGAGCGCGCGATGCGCCTCGAAATCCTGGATGATCGGGTGGATGCGCCAAGCCTCCCGTACCGCCTCGGGCAGATCGATGGTCTGCACGCTGGCGCCGGCACGCTCGGCGGCTTTGATCGCAGCCTGCAAGCCCTCCTCGGCCGCCGGCTCCACGGTATCAGCAAATTCCTGCCTGACCACACCGATGCGCGGAGATTTGGCCGCAACGATGCCGGAGAACTCGGTCCGGCCGGTCATCGCCAGCAGTCCACGCGCGAGATCTTCCGCACGCGATCCGAACAAGCCGACGGTGTCGAGCGCCCACGAATAGCATTTCACGCCGACCGTCGGCAGCATCCGGAACGACGGCTTGATCGCGGCGGCCCCGCAATAGGCCGCAGGCCGGATCACCGAGCCGCCGGTCTGGGTGCCCAGCGCCAGCGGGATCATGCCGGCGCCGACGGCCGCCGCCGAACCCGAGGACGAGCCGCCCGGCGAATGGCCAGTATTGTGCGGATTGAGCGTCGGGGTTGGATCGCGCGAGGCGAACGCCGTCGTCGTGGTCTTGCCGATGATGGTGGCCCCCGCCCGCTTCAGCATCATCACGACAGGCGCATCGCTCCGCGGCTGCCAGCCGCGATAGATCTCCGAGCCCATCTCGGTCGGGAAATCGGCGGTGTCGATGATGTCCTTGATGCCGACCGCGATGCCCCGCAGCGGGCCGGAGGCCTGCGCCTTCGCGGACTTGTCATGGCGGACGAAGGCGCGGACGTCCTTCTCCCGGGCCTCGATCGCCACATGCGACTGGGCGATGGCGGCATCGGGCGAAAGCTCGCCCGCTTCGATGCGGCGCTGGAGGTCGGCGAGTGAGATCATGGGAGTCCCTACGTGAACGTGCCACGTTCGTTGAATGGCATAGGCAGGCTGTGCTCATCCAGAATGGCTTTGTAGTGATTGAGATACGACCAAAGCTGGTTTCTGAGCTGGTTGGCGGGTTCGTACTCTTCTGACGAACGATCGATGGCCGCACAGGCATCGTCCGCCAGGCAGCACAGCGAGTGGAGAGTGTCGCCCTGAATCAGCACGCCGGGGAAACGCCGTCCCGGATGACGCATCACTGCCGCGTTTGTCGTGTCTGCGAAAATCTCGACCGGTGCGACACGCATTTCAATTCCTCAGAAACTAATCCGCTTGGCCACTATCCATTTATTAGGCTCTCGCAGCCGGGTCCACCCCTTCCCTACGCTCTCAGGTTGTTCCATGCTATCCCCACAAGGAGACCCCGTGGACGCCATCTATCCGAGCATAGAGCTGACCGAGGCTGAGAGGATCGACCGCCTGCGGCTGATCCGCTCCGACAATGTCGGGCCGCGCACTTTCCGTTCGCTGGTCGATCATTTCGGCAGCGCACGCGCCGCGCTGGAGCGCCTGCCCGATCTGGCGCGCCGCGGCGGCGCGACGCGGTCGGGGCGCATCTGCAGCGTGGATGAGGCAAAGGCCGAACTCGCCGCGAGCCGCAAATTCGGCATCGCCTGGATCGCGCCCGGAGAGGATGGCTATCCGGCACGGCTTGCGACGCTCGACGATGCGCCGCCGCTGCTCGCGATACGCGGTGACAACGCGACGCTGATGCGTCCAATGATCGCGATCGTCGGCTCGCGCAATGCCTCCGGCGCCGGGCTGAAATTCGCCGGTCAGCTCGCGCGCGAGCTCGGCGAGGCCGGCTTCATCGTCATCTCGGGGCTGGCGCGCGGCATCGACCAGGCCGCGCACCGCGCGAGCGTCGAGAGCGGCACGGTCGCGGTGCTCGCTGGCGGCCATGATTGCATCTATCCACCCGAGCATGGCGATTTGCTCGCATCGATCCTCGATCACGAGGGTGCTGCGATCTCCGAGATGCCGCTCGGCCATGAGCCGCGCGCCCGCGACTTCCCCCGCCGCAACCGGCTGATCTCGGGCGCCTCGCTCGGCGTCGTCGTGGTGGAGGCGGCGCACCGCTCGGGCTCGCTGATCACCGCGCGCATGGCGGCCGAACAGGGCCGCGAGGTGTTCGCGGTCCCCGGCTCGCCGCTCGATCCGCGCGCTGCCGGCACCAACGATCTGATCAAGCAGGGCGCGACGCTGGTCACCGAAGCCGCCGACATCATCAACGCGGTCCAGCCGATCATGGAGCGGCCGCTGATGCATCCGGTAGGCGAGCCCGACAGCGAACCATTCGAGAGCGATCCGCAAGCGCACGACCGCGACCAGATCAGCGGCCTGCTCGGCCCTGCCCCGATCTCGATCGACGATCTCGTGCGGATGTCCGGCGCCTCGCCCGCGATCGTGCGCACGGTGCTGCTGGAGCTCGAGCTTGCCGGCCGGCTCGAACGCCACGGCGGCGGATTGGTGTCGCTGCTTTAGGTTCGATCGGCTGTCCGGGCGGGCACCTCTCCCCAGCGGGGAGAGGTGCCCGGGGCTCGCATCGGTTCAAGTAAAACTCATTCCGCTTCAGGTCTCGTTGCGCCCATCGAAGCGTGTGCGCGCCGCGGCGATCTGCTCTAGGTGTTCGATCGCCCACTCCCCGAGCGCCTTCACCGGCTCCTGCAGTCCGCGGCCGAGATCGGTCAGCTCGTAATCCACCCGCGGCGGAATGGTCGGAAAGATCGTGCGCGTGACGAGGCCGTCGCGCTCCAGCCCGCGCAGCGTCAGCGTCAGCATCCGCTGCGAGATGCCGTTGATCATGCGCTTCAGCTCGTTGAAGCGCTTGGGGCCGTCGCTCAGCATCATGATGACGAACACGCTCCATTTGTCGCCGACGCGGGACAGCACGGAGGCCACGCCGCGGCAGTCGGCATGATCAGGGTCAGGCATTCGCGGTGCAGGCAAATCGGTGTGTTTCGGTTTCAATAATGTGCCCATGGCTCAAAAAAGTGCGTTCTTGCGGGGATTTTGGTAGTCACTCATGTAGTGCGGGTTACAAATCTATACCACGGATGACCCCAATGAAACTCCTCCATATCGACTCCAGCGTGCTCGGCCCCCACTCCGTCAGCCGGCAGGTTTCCGCCGCAATCGTCGACCGGCTGCGGCAGGCGACGCCGTCGCTCGACATCGCCTATCGCGACCTGACCCAGACCCCGCTCGCCCATCTCTCCGGCTCGCACCTCGCGGCCGCCCAGGGCGCGCCCGCACCGGCGGAACTCGGCCCCGACCTTGCCGCGAGCGCGGCGGTGCTGAACGAGTTCCTCGATGCCGACGTCGTCGTGATCGGCGCGCCCATGTACAACTTCACCATCCCCAGCCAGCTCAAGGCCTGGATCGACCGCATCATCGTGCCGGGGAAGACGTTTCAATACGGCGCGAACGGCCCGCAGGGGCTTGCCGGCAACAAGCGCGTGATCGTGGCGATCTCGCGCGGCGGCTATTACGGCGCGGACACGCCGGCCGCGTCAATGGAGCACCTCGAAACCTACCTGCGTGGGGTGTTCGCTTTCATGGGCATCACGAGTCCCGAATTCATCACCGCTGACGGCATCCAGGTTGGCCCTGAGCATCGCGAGAAAGCGCTGGCGGGCGCACTTCAGGCCGCCACCAGCTTGCGTGCAGCGTAGAGCTCACGCGGACAACAGCCGCTGCCGGATTCCGGCGGCGGCTGAAAGATCGGCCGAGCTAAAACCAGGCGCCCTGAACGCCCAGGATCACGGCCACCAGCGAGATGAACAGGCCGATGCCGGAGAAAAGAGCCACCCCGATGAACTCGGACATGTCAGAGCGCTTGGCGGGAATGGCGGAACGTTCGGTGTAAATACGCGGTGATGAAATCGGCGAAAAAATGCGGGCTGCTTTCGGCATAATGGACTCCATTAAAAATGAGTCTTTTGACCCCCTGCCCGTAGAAATGTCTTTGCAGCTCACGCGAAGGTTCAACGCGTCACGCAACGTTCAGAAAATACAGCTCGCAAGACGTAGGAACCGGACGGCGCAACCGCTTGCCGCTGCGAGGTCCGGTTCAAATTCTCACTTCACTTGATCAGCCGCGATAGATCGGCGCGCCGCTCGGAGACGCAACTGCGCCGCCGTCGACGAAGATCTCCTGGCCCTGAATGTGCGCGGAATCATCGGAGGCGAGGAACAGCACGGTCTTCGAGATGTGATCCGGTTCACCAATACGTCCGAGCGGCGTCGACAGCGCAATCCGCTTCTCGAATGCCTTCTCGGCCTCGGGGGGTTGCGATCGCGGCGCCCCAGATCGGCGTGCGGATCGCACCGGGCGCGACCACGTTCACGCGGATGCCGCGCGGCGACAGCTCCGATGCCATGATCCGCGCCATCGCCCGCACGCCGGCCTTCGCGGCGCCGTAGGCCGAATAGCCGGGGATGCCGAGCACCGAGATCACCGAGCCGTTGAGGATGATCGAGGCGTTGTCGTTGAGATAAGGCAGCGCCGACTGAACGGTGAAGAACACGCCGGTCAGATTGGTGCCGATGACCTTCTCGAAGACATCCAGCGTCGCCGAGCCGAGCGGCGTGCTGCCGGGAATGCCGGCATTGGCGAACACGATGTCCAGCTTGCCGAACTTTTCAGCCCCCTTCTTGATCGCAGCTTCCGTCGCGACGACGTCGGTCGCATCCGCTGCCACCGCCAGCGCGTTCGGTCCAAGTTCCTTCGCTGCGGCCTCCAGCGTCTCCTTGTTGCGCCCGGTGATGATCACCCTGGCGCCCTCGGCCACGAACAATTTTGCCGTCGCCAGCCCAATGCCGCTGTTGCCGCCGGTGATCAGGGCCGTCTTGTTCTTCAGTCTCACGCTCGCCTCCAGTGGTTGCATCATAAAACTAAATTGCCATCTAGGGCAGATAGTTTTATGATGCAACCACACAAGCGCGTGATCGACGCCGAAACCTGGCGAATGCTGTGGGACGAAGACGATGGTGAAACGAACGAGTTTTGAGGGCGATGCCTGCCCGATCGCGCGCTCGCTGGAGGCGATCGGCGATTGGTGGTCGCTCCTGATCATCCGCGAGGCGCTGTTCGGCGTGCGCCGCTTCGGCGAATTTCAGAGCAAGCTCGGGATGGCGAAGAACATTCTGTCCGTGCGGCTGCGCGCGCTGGTCGACCACGGCATTTTGACCACGGCCCCCGCCTCCGACGGCAGCGCTTATCAAGAGTACGTGCTGACGCCGAAGGGCCGCGGCGTCTTCCCGGTCCTGGTGGCGCTCCGGCAATGGAGCGAGGAGTTCGACGATCGCCCCGAAGAGATCGCGACCATCCTTGTCGATCGCGACAAGGGCCGCCCGGTGAAGAAGCTCGAGCTGCGCGCGGAGGACGGTCGCCTGCTCACCCCCGCGGAGACCACGTTGAAGCCGCAGCCGGCGCGGCGGCGACGGTCGGCTTGATGGCGCCAAACTGTCACGACACCGTCATTGCGAGCCAACGGGTCCGCGCGAAGCGCGGCCCGATGACAGGCTCCGCGACGAAGCAATCCAGAATCCCGCCGCGGAAAGACTCTGGATTGCTTCGCTGCGCTCGCAATGACGACGATAGAGAGGGCTCCCCGTCTCCGCCCCCCCTCACGACAGCTTGCGCTTGCTCCGCAGCCTCAAGTGCTCGTCGGCCTCTAACTTGGTCATGCCCAGGAGATGATGCAGCACATCGAGCTTGTGGCGCTCGGCGAGCTTGCGCAATGCCGCCACCTGCTCGGCGATGAAGGCCACTGCCTCATCCGCGCCGCCCTCCCCTGGTTCCTCACTGCGCAAACGTGCCTGCACGCCTGACGCGGCGCGCGCGCGCTTCCTTCCCGGCTTTGTCACCAGACCCACCCGAATCCATTCCCCGGAGAAACTTTACGCCGACAGGGATCGCAACTCCAAGGTGGTATTCTACAACTTTCTCGATATGAAACTTTTCCCATCGGGAGGGCTTTCAACACCCCTCGATTTGACAGCGACGGCCTCACCACCCATGTTCGGATCGAAACGGCCGACCCGAATCCCTTCGAAATCGGCCCAGGATTTTCCCGTAAGTTACTGGAACTACATGAATATCGTCATTGTGGAGTCGCCGGCGAAAGCCAAGACGATCAACAAGTATTTGGGCTCGTCCTACGAGGTTCTGGCCTCGTTCGGCCATGTCCGCGACTTGCCCGCGAAGAACGGTTCCGTCGATCCCGACGCAAATTTCAAGATGATCTGGGAGGTCGACCCCAAGGCGGCCGGCCGGCTCAATGACATTGCCAAGTCCCTGAAGGGTGCTGACCGCCTGATTCTCGCCACCGACCCTGATCGCGAGGGCGAGGCCATCTCCTGGCACGTGCTGGAGGTACTTAAAGAGAAGCGCGCGCTGAAGGACCAGAAGATCGAGCGCGTGGTGTTCAACGCCATCACCAAGCAGGCCGTCTCGGACGCGATGAAGAATCCGCGCCAGATCGACGGCGCGCTGGTCGACGCCTATATGGCGCGCCGCGCGCTGGACTATCTGGTCGGCTTCACCCTTTCCCCCGTGCTGTGGCGCAAGCTGCCGGGCGCCCGCTCGGCGGGTCGCGTGCAGTCGGTGGCGCTGCGGCTCGTCTGCGACCGCGAGCTCGAAATCGAGAAGTTCGTGCCGCGTGAATACTGGTCGCTAATCGCGACCCTGCTGACGCCACGTGGCGATGCCTTCGAGGCGCGTCTCGTCGGCGCCGACGGCAAGAAGATCCAGCGCCTCGACATCGGCAACGGCGCGGAAGCCGAAGACTTCAAGAAGGCGCTGGAAGCTGCCGCCTACGCCGTGACCTCGGTCGACGCGAAGCCGGCCCGGCGCAATCCGCAGGCGCCCTTCACCACCTCGACGCTGCAGCAGGAAGCCAGCCGCAAATACGGTTTTGCGCCGGCGCACACGATGCGGATCGCGCAGCGCCTTTATGAAGGCATCGACATCGGCGGCGAGACCACCGGACTCATTACTTATATGCGTACCGACGGCGTCCAGATCGCCCCCCGAGGCGATCACCCAGGCACGCAAGGTGATCGGCGAGGACTACGGCAACGCCTACGTGCCGGGCGCCCCGCGCCAGTACCAGGCCAAGGCCAAGAACGCGCAGGAAGCCCACGAGGCGATCCGCCCGACCGACATGTCCCGCCGTCCTGACAGCATGAGCCGCAAGCTCGATGCCGATCAGGCCAGGCTTTACGAGCTGATCTGGAAGCGCACCATCGCGAGCCAGATGGAAGCCGCCGAGCTCGAGCGCACCACCGTCGACATCACCGCGAAAGCCGGCGGCCGCACGCTGGAGCTGCGCGCGACCGGTCAGGTCGTCAAGTTCGACGGCTTCCTCGCGCTCTACCAGGAAGGTCGCGACGACGAGGAAGACGAGGATTCCCGCCGCCTGCCCGGCATGAGCGCGGGCGAAGCCTTGAAGCGGCAATCGCTCGCCGTCACCCAGCACTTCACCGAGCCGCCGCCGCGTTTCTCCGAAGCCTCGCTGGTCAAGCGCATGGAAGAGCTCGGCATCGGCCGGCCCTCGACCTATGCCTCGATCCTCCAGGTCCTGAAGGACCGCGGTTACGTCAAGCTCGAGAAGAAGCGCCTGCATGGCGAGGACAAGGGCCGCGTCGTGGTCGCGTTCCTGGAAAGCTTCTTCAGCCGCTACGTCGAATACGACTTCACCGCCGGCCTGGAGGAGCAGCTCGACCGCATCTCTAACAACGAGATCTCCTGGCAGCAGGTGCTGAAGGACTTTTGGCGCGACTTCATCGGCGCCGTCGACGACATCAAGGATCTGCGTGTGGCGCAGGTGCTCGACGTGCTCGACGAGATGCTGGGGCCGCACATCTATCCGCCCCGCGCCGATGGTGGCGACGTCAGGCAGTGCCCGAGCTGCGGCAACGGCCGGCTCAACCTGAAGGCCGGCAAGTTCGGCGCCTTCGTCGGCTGTTCCAACTATCCGGAGTGCCGCTATACCCGTCAGCTCGCCGCCGATGGCGAAGCCAGCGCCGACCGTTCGCTCGGTCAGGATCCCGACACCGGCTTCGAGGTCTGGGTCAAGGCCGGCCGCTTCGGGCCCTATATCCAGCTCGGCGAGCCCAAGGATTATGCGGAAGGCGAGAAGCCGAAGCGCGCAGGCATTCCCAAGGGCACCTCGCCCGGCGATGTCGATCTCGAGCTCGCGCTGAAGCTGTTGTCGCTGCCGCGCGAGATCGGCAAGCATCCGGAAACCGGTCAGCCGATCACGGCGGGCCTCGGCCGCTTCGGACCGTTCGTGAAGCACGAGAAGACCTATGCGAGCCTGGAAGCGGGCGACGAGGTCTTCGACATCGGCCTCAATCGCGCGGTGACGCTGATCGCCGAGAAGGTCGCCAAGGGCCCGAGCCGCCGCTTCGGCGCCGATCCCGGCAAGGCGCTCGGCGACCACCCGACGCTCGGCACCGTCACCGTGAAGAGCGGACGCTACGGCGCCTATGTCACGGCAGGCGGCGTCAACGCGACGATCCCTGCCGAGTTCGAGAAGGACACCGTCACGCTGCCGCAGGCGATCGCACTGATCGACGAGCGCGCGGCCAAGGGTGGCGGCAAGACCAAGGCGAAGAAGGCAGCCAAGCCGGCCAAGAAGCCGACCAAGGCCAAGAAGGCTGCCGATGGCGACGACGCCGCGTCGAAACCTAAGAAACCGGCCGCGAAGAAAGCCGCGGCCAAATCCAAAACTGAATCAACCAGCAAGGCGCGCGCAGGCGTGGCGTCGACGGCCAAGACGTCGCCCACCAAGGCGCCCGCCACCAAGGCTCCGGCCAAGAAGAGTGCCGGCAAGAATTAGAGGTTAAGTGAAACGCAAGAATGACCGTGGCTTTCCCGACCGGAATGCCATCGTCGCCTTCATCAAGGCAAATCATGGAAAGGCCGGAATCCGCGAAATTGCGCGCGAGTTCGGCCTGAAGAACGCCGATCGCGTCGAGCTCAAGCGCATTTTGCGCGAGCTCGCCGACGACGGAATCATCAAGAAAAAACGCCACAAGGTTTCGGATCCGGAGAGCCTGCCGCCGACGCTGCTCGCCGACATCACCGGCCGCGACAGCGATGGCGAATTGATCGCCTCCCCCGCCGAATGGGACGAGGTCGAGAGCGGCGAACCGCCAAAGATCGTCATCGAGATGCTGCGCCGGCCGAAGCCCGGCACTGCGGCAGGCGTCGGCGACCGCGCGCTGCTGCGCATCGAGCGCACCGACGAGACCGAAGGCCGGGCCTATCGCGGCCGCATCATCAAGATCATCGACAAGGCGAAGAGCCGCATCCTCGGCGTCTTCCGCAGCCTCCCCGAGGGCGGCGGCCGCCTTGTCCCCGTCGACAAGAAGTTCGCCGACCGCGAGCTCAACATCGCCCGGACCGATACGTCAGGCGCGCAGGACGGCGATCTCGTCAGCATCGACATCGTCCGCTCGCGCGGCTTTGGCCTCGCCTCGGGCCGGGTCAAGGAGAAGCTCGGCTCGGTCAAGTCGGAGAAGGCGATCAGCCTGATCGCGATCTACGCCCACGAGATCCCGCTGCAATTCTCGCCCGCGGCCGAGCGCGAGGCGGAGGCGGCAGAGCCGGCCAACCTTAGGGGGCGCGAGGATTGGCGCGACGTCCCGCTCGTCACCATCGATCCGCCCGACGCCAAGGATCACGACGACGCGGTCCATGCGCAGGCGGATGACGATCCGAACAACAAGGGCGGCTTCATCGTCAACGTCGCCATTGCGGATGTCAGCTTCTACGTGCGGCCGGGCACCGCGCTCGACCGCGACGCGCTCGATCGCGGCAACTCCGTCTATTTCCCCGACCGCGTCGTGCCGATGCTGCCCGAGCGCATCTCGAACAATCTCTGTTCGCTGGTGCCGGGAGAGCCGCGCGGCGCGCTCGCGGTCCGCATGGTGATCGGTCCGGACGGCCGCAAGCGCTCGCACACGTTCCACCGCATCCTGATGCGTTCGGCGGCGAAGCTGAACTACGCCCAGGCACAGGCCGCGATCGACGGACGGCCGGACGACACCACCGGCCCCCTGCTCGATCCGATCCTCAAACCCCTCTATGCGGCCTATGCCTGCGTCAAGCGTGCCCGCGACGAGCGCGATCCGCTCAATCTCGATCTGCCCGAGCGCAAGATCCTGCTCAAGAGCGACGGCACGGTCGATCGCGTCGTCGTTCCGGAGCGTCTCGACGCGCACAAGCTGATCGAGGAGTTCATGATCCTCGCCAACGTCGCGGCAGCGGAAATGCTGGAGAAGAAATCGCTCCCGCTGATCTACCGCGTGCATGACGAACCGACGCTTGAGAAGGTCCACGCGCTCTCGGAGTTCCTGGAGACGCTGGACGTCCCCTTCGCGAAAACCGGCGCGTTGCGCCCGACGCTGTTCAACCGCGTGCTGGCCCAGCTCGAGGGCCATGACTATTACCCGCTCGTGAGCGAGGTGGTGCTGCGCGCCCAGGCACAGGCCGAATATTCCTCGGAGAATTACGGTCATTTCGGCCTGAACCTGCGCCGCTACGCGCATTTCACCTCGCCGATCCGCCGCTATGCCGACCTCATCGTGCATCGCGCGCTGGTCCGTGCGCTCGGCCTCGGCGAAGGCGCGCTGCCCGACAGCGAGACGCCGGAGAGCCTTGGCGAGGTCGCCGCGCATATTTCGCTGACTGAGCGGCGCGCGATGAAAGCCGAGCGCGAGACCGTCGACCGCCTGATCGCTCACCATCTCGCCGACCGCATCGGCGCCAGCTTCCAGGGCCGCGTCTCCGGCGTCACGCGCGCAGGCCTGTTCGTCAAGCTGAGCGAGACCGGCGCCGACGGCTTGATCCCGATCCGATCCCTTGGCACGGAATATTTCAACTATGACGAGAGCCGCCATGCGCTGGTCGGCACGCGCAGCGGCACCATGCATCAGCTTGGTGACGTGGTCGACGTCCGTCTGATAGAAGCAGCCCCGATAGCCGGCGCGTTGCGCTTCGAGCTGTTGTCGTCGGCCGGCGAGACCGCACCCCGGGAGCGCAGGCAATTCCGCCCGTTGCGCAAATCGTCCAAGGCGAATCCCGGACGCAGCCCGAAACAGAAGAAGCGCAGGCCGGAGAAGCAGAAGAAGTCCGGCAAGGGGAAGAAGAGCAAGGGAAAGAAGGGCAAGGCATGGTCACAATGAGCACGACCCCAAAAATCTGGACGCGCGAGACCGGCCTCGTCGAGAAGCGCGACGTCTGGAGCGCGATGAAGCGCGGCTTTCGCGGGCGCTGCCCGCGCTGCGGCGAGGGCAAGCTGTTCCGCGCCTTCCTGAAGACGGCGGACAATTGCTCGAAGTGCGGCCTCGACTTCACGCCGCATCGCGCCGACGATCTGCCCGCCTATCTCGTGATCGTCATCGTCGGTCACATCGTGGTCCCGAGCATCCTCTGGATCGAGACCAACTATTCGACACCGGTCTGGCTCACCTTTGCGGCCTATCTACCCTTCACCTTCTTCGCCTCGCTGGCGCTGCTGCAACCGGTGAAAGGAGCCGTGGTCGGATTGCAATGGGCTCTGCGCATGCACGGGTTTGACGAGAACCCTCCGGATGGTATTCCGCCTGTGTAAGCAAAATAAGCAAGAACAGTTTGGGTGAGGACATGACGGATACGGTGCAGACAACGGAGAAGGCTAGGGTTCACGAGGAGAAGGAAGCCGATCATCATCCCTATTTTCGTCCGAGGGATGCGGCGACCCTGATCCTGGTCGATCGCAGCGGCACCATTCCGAAGGTTCTGGTCGGCAAGCGCCACGACAAGGTGGTGTTCATGCCCGGCAAGTTCGTCTTCCCCGGCGGTCGTGTCGACAAGGACGACCACCGCGTTCCGGTCGCAGCTCCCATCACCTCCGAGCTGGAAACCAATCTCGCCAAGGGCAGCCCGAAGACCCCGGCTTCGCGCGCGAAGTCGCTCGCCATCGCCGCGATCCGCGAGGCCTGCGAGGAGACCGGCCTCTGCCTCGGGCGCAGGGCCGAAGGCAAGGTGGCTAAGCTTGAAGGCGCCTGGAAGCCGTTCGCGGATGCGGGCCTCCTGCCCGATCCCTCAAGCCTGTTCCTGATCGCACGCGCGATCACGCCGCCCGGCCGCGTCAAACGCTTCGACACGCGCTTCTTCACCGCGGATGCCTCCGCGATCACCCATCGCGTCGAGGGCGTGATCCATGCCGATGCCGAGCTCGTCGAACTGGTCTGGGTGGAGCTCGGCTCGAAGCCGCTTGCTGACCTGCATCCGATGACGCGGAACGTGCTCAACGAGCTCGACACGCGCCTTGCCACCGGCCCGCTGCGCCACGATGCGCCGGTGCCGTTCTTCCATTTCTACGGCGGCAAGATGCAGAAGGATATCTTGAGCTGATCGGCTCTCGGCGTCGGGCACGGCGCAGAGACCATCCTCCGTCATTCCGGGGCGCCGCGTCAGCGGCGAGCCCGGAATCCATCGGGCCGCGGAGATTGCGGGGAAATGGATTCCGGGCTCGCGCTGCGCGCGCCCCGGAATGACGTGCTGAGAGCGCATCGAAAAACAAAATATTCTTCCCGCCCCTGCGGATGGCGGAGTTCCCGGTCGTCCCTATGTCTCCCCCAACGACACCCAGAACGGATACGGGGCGATGGCACAACGGCAACTCAAGCTTGGCGCGTTCATGCGCCCGATCAGCATCCACACCGGCGCCTGGCGCTATCCCGGAGCCTGGCCGGACGCCAACTTCAATTTCGGTCACATCAAGACGCTGATCAGGAAGCTCGAGGCCGGCAAGTTCGACGCCTTCTTCATGGCCGATCACCTGGCCGTGCTGAACATGCCGATCAACGCGCTCAAGCGCAGCCACACGGTGACGTCGTTCGAGCCCTTCACGCTGCTCTCGGCGCTCTCCGCCGTCACCGAGCGGATCGGCCTGATCGCGACAGGCTCGACCACCTTCGATGAACCCTACCATGTCGCGCGGCGCTTCGCCTCGCTCGACCATCTCAGCGACGGCCGCGCGGGCTGGAACATCGTCACCACCTCGAACCCCGACGCTGCGCTGAATTTCGGCCTCGACGATCACATGGAGCACGCCGAGCGCTACAAGCGCGCCCGCGAATTCTATGACGTGGTCACCGGCCTCTGGGATTCCTTCGCCGACGACGCTTTCGTGCGCGACGTCGAGGAAGGCCTGTTCTTCGAGCCGTCGAAGATGCGCGTGCTCGATCACAACGGCAAATATCTAAAAGTGCGCGGTCCCCTCAACATCGCCCGCCCGGTGCAGGGTTGGCCGGTGATCGTGCAGGCCGGCGCCTCGGAAGACGGCAAGCAACTCGCCGCCGAGACGGCGGAAGCCGTGTTCACCGGCGGCGGCAGCCTCGCCGACGGACAGAAGCTCTATGCCGACATCAAGGGCCGCATGGAGAAAGCCGGCCGCGATCCCGAGCATCTCAAGATCCTCCCCGGCGCCTTCGTCGTGGTCGGCGACAGCATCGACGAGGCCAGGGAGAAGCGCGCTCTCCTCGACAGCCGCGTGCATTACGACAGCGCCATCGCCTCGCTCTCGGTGATCCTCGGCACCGATGCCTCAGGCTTCGATCCGGACGGCCCGCTCCCCGAAATCCCCGAGACCAACGCCAGCAAGAGCGGCCGACAGCGCATGGTCGACCTCGCCAAGCGCGACAAGCTGACGGTTCGCCAGCTCGCCCAGCGCGTCGGCGGCTATGGCGGGTTGTCCTTCGTCGGAACGGCCAAGACCATCGCCGATCAGATGGAGGAATGGCTGGTCGGGCGCGGCTCCGACGGCTTCAACATCATGTTCCCGTTCCTGCCCGCCGGCCTCGACGACTTCGTCGACAAGGTGGTGCCGGAGCTGCAGCGGCGCGGGATTTTCCGGAAAGAGTATGAAGGGGCCACTTTGAGGGAGAATCTGGGCCTGCCGCGCCCCAAAAACCGCTTCTTTGAGGCCTGATCGGGCCGATTTGGGTGGTTTTCCGGCCTAGAGCCCGTTCGGGGCTCCAGGTTCTTGTTTTTGACGCGTTTTCTTTACGCGAACCGGCACCCACTTCGCTGGAAAACGCTCCGAAACCTTGACATCAGGCGGTTTCTGGCTAGGTTGCCGGCCAACGCGGGCCGTTTGGCCGGCTCCAGATTCCCTTCATTTTGAGGTCCTGAACATGGCCAAAGCGGTCACCATCAAGGTCAAGCTCGTGTCCTCGGCTGACACCGGCTTCTATTACGTCGCCAAGAAGAATTCGCGCACCATGACCGACAAGCTGGTCAAGAAGAAGTACGATCCGGTCGCGCGCAAGCACGTCGAATTCCGCGAAGCCAAGATCAAGTAAGATCGCGGGACGCTAGCGACTTAGGCGGGGCCCTCGAGGCCCCGTTTTTATTTGCGGCCGATGGTCGTAGCCTGCCGTCCATGATCACAACCCTGGACGAGGGACACGTCGGTGGCTACTCGGTCGCCTATAGCCGCGACGACACCTATTTCCCCGTCTATGTCACGGCGGCCCTCGCCGCGGTCTTCTGCACCACTGCCCTCGTCACCGGCGCGCTCTACTGGCTTGTGCTCGCAGCGCTTGCGGCCGGTTTCACCTACTACAACATTCCGCTGCTCGAGACCGGCCGGCCCATTATCGGCGCGAACCAATACGGCGTCTTCATCCAGGCCTTCGGCCTGATCCGGTGGCGCGCCATCGAGCGCATCGATCTCGTCGAGATCGCCGAACGCGCCATGACGGTGCACGAGCTTCAGATCGTGCTCAATGCGCCCCTCACCAGCGCGCTGGTGGCCGACTGGCGCAAGCAGCCTTCCTGGCGCTGGCTGATGCGCCTGCCCTGGCGGATGAGCCACACCAACATGGTACGGATCAATGTCGAGCCGTTCGATCAGCCGCCGGACATCATCCATCGCACGTTCCTGAGGATGTGGCGCTACTACCGCAGCTAGGGCGTTTTCGAGCGACATTGCGCTCGGCTGTCTCGAGCGTTTTCAAGCGAAGTGGATACCGGTTCGCGTAAAGAAAACGCGTCAAAAACAAGAATCTAGAGTCCCGTTCCGATTCCATCGGAACGGGCTCTAGTGCACGACCTCGCCATGCACTGTGAGATCGAGACCGTCGCGCTCCATATCCGCCGAGACCCGCAGACCGACGAACAGCTTGACCACATAGAGAATGATCAGACTGACGACGGCGTCATAGACCAACACCGTGCCGACACCGATGCACTGGTTGATGAACTGGCCGGGATTGCCTTCGAGCGCGCCCGCTGTGCCGCCATACTGCTCGACAGCGAACACTCCGGTCAGAAGCGCACCGACAATGCCGCCGACGGCGTGAACGCCGAAGCAATCGAGCGCGTCGTCGTAGCTGAACATGCCCTTCAGCCCGGTGCATCCCCAGTAGCAGAGGACACCGGCTGAAATGCCGATCACGAAGGCGCCGATCGGGCCGACGAAACCGGAGGCAGGCGTGATGGCGACGAGGCCTGCGACCGCGCCCGAGCACATACCGACGACCGTCGGCTTGCCCTTGAGCGACCATTCGACCAGCATCCAGGTGAAAGCCGCAACGGCCGTTGCGATCTGCGTCACCAGCATCGCCATGCCGGCCTGCATGCCTGCCGTCACCGCGGACCCCGCATTGAAGCCGAACCAGCCGACCCAGAGCAACGAGGCGCCGATGAAGGTGAGCACCATGTTATGGGCCGGCCCCGTCTCCTTGCGCTTGCCGAGCATAATGGCGCACATCAGGCCCGCCACGCCGGCATTGATATGCACGACGGTTCCGCCGGCGAAATCGAGCACCTTGACCCGGGCGGCGTCGTTGCCGGAGGCGAAGATTCCGTCGGGGCCCCACACCCAATGCGCAATCGGCGCATAAACGAAGATCGCCCACAGGCCGATGAACCACAGCATCGCGGAGAATTTCATCCGCTCGGCAAAGGCCCCCGCGATCAGCGCCGGCGTGATGATTGCAAACGTCATCTGGAAGCAGATGTAGACGCTTTCGGGAATCGTCGCCGCGAGCGGATTGGGATTGCCGATGCCGCCCTTGCCGATGTCGCTCAGGATGTCCCTCAGGAACACGCGGTCGAACCCGCCGATGAACGGCGTGCCGGCGCGGAATGCCAGGCTGTAAGTCAGGATCGCGAACAGGATCGTGACCAAGCAGGTCACAGCGAAGCTCGTCATCACCGTGTCGCCCACGTTCTTCTTGCGCACCATGCCGCCATAGAACAGCCCAAGCCCCGGGATCGTCATCATCAGCACCAGGGCAACGGAGGTGAGCATCCAGGCGGTGTCGCCGGAATTGGGCGTGCACTTCTCGAGGATCTTGCCGCCGCAAGCCGGCGGGCCCGCGTCCTCCGCAAAAGCAACGTCGCCGAGGGCGACGCAGAGAAGCGCAATTCCCAACAACGCGACCACCAACGTCACGAGCCTTTGGCGCGTGGATTTTCCTGATTCCATTGTCGTCCTCCCAAGGCGCAAGAGATGTCGCAAGAGATGTCGTCTGGCCGTGGCTTTGACTGGAATCCGCGAGATGAACGTTCGCGCCGGCGCGATGGCGCCAGCGCGATCAGCTCGGATTTTTGCGACACAACGATCGGGACTCGGCGCGCTGAGGTCGTCGAGCTTCAATGGCTGGAGACTGGCGTCGACCAGCCTCATGGCTTATCGGCCTTTCCCTTCGCGCCAGATCGGGAAGCGTCGGAGACGGTTCCAATTCTCCGTCAAGGCAGGCAAGATTCACGCCATGGACGGGTTTCTCACCCAACCCACTGACTGCGCTTCGATTCCAATTTGCTGCTTTGCGACAAGCCCGTTTCACGCTGCTTCACGCAGTGGCGCTTCGCCCAACAAATGAGCAGACTGCGCCTATGCCGTTCGCAACACCGGCGGCTGCGACGGCCGGATCAGCGCGAACGCGACCTGGATGATGCCGCCGGCAAGGCCAAGCGCCACGCCGATGCGCCAGGCCATCGTGTATGAGCCGAGCGAGTCATAGAGCACCCCGCCCCCGTAGGCGCCGAGGAAGCTGCCGATCTGATGGCTCATGAAGGCGAGTCCCTGGATCATCGCCTGCCAGCGCAGGCCAAACATCTCGGCGACCGCGCCCGCGACCAGCGGGCCGACGCCCATCCACAGGAAGCCCATGATCGCGCCGAACAGCAGCGTCGAGAATGGCGTCGCAGGCAGCATGAAGTACCAGGCGAGCGCGAGCGAGCGCAGGATGTAGATCCCGCCCAGCAGCGCCAGCTTGTTCCAGCGCTGGCCGGCCCAGCCGAAGAACAGCGAGCCCAGCACGTTGAAGCCGCCGATCATGCCGAGCGTCTGCGCGCTCAGCATCGGATCAAGGCCACAGATCGCGAGATAGGACGGCAGGTGTGTGGTGAGAAATACGAGCTGCATGCCGCAAACGAGATAGGCGCAGGTCATCACCATGAAGGGCGCATTGCCGAACGCCGCCTTCGCCACCGACGCGGCCGTGGCATCGCCGATGTCGTCAGCGGACGGCGTCGGCAGCGGAATCCTGTCGATGCGCCCGGCATACCAGGCGGCGGGAATCATCAGCACCGACATGACGACGAAGCCGGCGAGCCCGATGCGCCAGCCAAAACCCTCATTGAGCATCTGCCCGATCGGCGCCGACAGCAGCGCACCGAGCGAGCCCGCGCCGGACACAATGCCGAGCACGGTGGAGCGCACCGTTGCGGGCACCGCGCGCGCCGCCACCGACATCGCGATCGCCGCCGCGGTGCAGGCCAGCGAGGTGCCGATCAGCACGCCCCCGCCGATCATCACGCTGATGAGGCCGTTGGCGGTCGCCATGAAGACGAGGCCCGCAATGTACATCAGCGAACCCGCGATCATGATCGGCCGGAAGCCGTAGCGCACCGTCATTGCGCCGGCGAGCGGTTGCAGGAAGCCCCAGGCGAGGTTCTGCACGGCCAGCGCCAGCGTGAAGTCCGACACCGAGATGTGGATGTCGTGCGTCAGCGGTTGCAGGAAGATGCCGAGGCTTTGCCGCAGCCCCATGCTCAGCGTGAGCATGATCGAAGCGCCGATCAGGATGGGCAAGGTCGGACGCAGGACCTGCAACAGGGGCATTTTTCTTCTCCCTCATGGGCGCGGCGCAGTAGCCGTCGTCTGCAATTCCCGCTGATTTTGGTTACACAGACCTGTTTACTTAGTCTATAGTTAGCGGGTGCTGTCAAGCGCAGAGGACTTATCCCGTCGCATGGCTCCCTCGCCCGCCCAACAGACGATGAAAGAGCGGATCCTCGAAACAGCCGACAAGCTGTTCTATCTGCAGGGCATTCGCGCAATCGGCGTTGACACCATCGCGGCCGAGGTGGGCATCTCCAAACGCACGCTCTACAACCACTTCCCCTCCAAGGACGCGCTGATCGCGGCCTATCTGGAGCGCCGCTTCGTGCAGCCGCGCCCGTCCGACAAGCCTCCGGCCGAGCAGATCCTCGCCACCTTCGATTCGCTGGAGCGGCGTTTTGCGGCGAAAGACTTTCGCGGCTGCCCGTTCGTGAATGCAGTGGCGGAGCTCGGCGCAGAGGACCGCGCGGTAAAAAAAATCGCCGTCGCGTTCAAGGAAAACCGCCGCATCTGGTTTCGTGATCGGCTGAACGAGCTCGGTATTGCGGACGCGGATGCGCTGGCGACCCAGCTCGTGCTGCTGGTCGACGGCTCGATCGCGCAGGATCTCGTCCGCGACGATCCAGCGATGGCCCGCGCGGCGAAGGAAGCCGCGAAGGTGCTGCTGCGGAGTGCGGGCGTGGAAGTGGCAGAGGATACGGCGAAGCCTGCGGTGACGCGAGCCAAGCGCACGCCACAGTAACTGCTGTCTTCGTGTCGCAAGCTGTCATCACCCGCGAAGGCGGGTGATCCAGTATTCCAGAGACAGTGTGGTTAGAACCGAGAAGCCGCGGCGTACTGGATTCCCCGCCTTCGCGGGGAATGACAGCAGAGCTTGGGACACCGCGCAATGTTGGCAAAATGCGCCTGTTTTGCCCGACGTGTCAAACAGGTTGCTGCTCGCGTAAGCCGTTGATCCGGCTATCGTCGGCTACTGTGCATGGGGTTGTTTTCGCGCTTTTTGTTTCGGGCGCTTCTTGGCGCACTATTTCTCCGGCGTCGTCCCGGACAAGCGAAGCGCAGATCCGGGACCCATCACCACAGGGAGGAGTTTGGCGGAGACTCGTGGTTATCAGCTCGCGCCATAACCCCTCCCCGGGGTTATGGGGTCCCCGCATTCGCGGGGACGACAGCCGAGTTGGTGGCGCGCAGCCTGCGTCACGCCGCCTGCGACACCACGCGATTGCGGCCGTCGTGCTTGGCGCGGTAGAGCGCCGTGTCTGCGCGCTTGAGGACATCGGCGACCGCCTCGCCCTTCTGCTCCAGCGTCGTGAGGCCGATCGAGATCGTGACCTCGATGCGCTTCGTCCCCTTGTGGATCGCGAACGGCTCTCCGGCGATCGAGCGGCGCAGGCGCTCGGCAACCATGCCGGCGACATGGAGATCGGTCTCCGGCATCACGATGACGAACTCCTCGCCGCCGTAGCGGCAGGCGAGATCGATGCCACGGATCGACTTGCGCACGCGCACCGCGAACTCGCGCAGCACATCGTCGCCGGCATCATGGCCGTAACTGTCGTTGATCGACTTGAAATAGTCGATGTCCAGGATCATCAGCGCCAGCGGCTTGCCGCGGATCGAGGCCTGCTCGGCAAGGGTCGCCAGATGGCTTTCCATGTAGCGGCGATTGTGCAGGCCGGTGAGCGCATCGGTGATCGCCATCTCGATCGAATTCTGCACGTTGTCGCGCAGATGGTCGGTGTAGCGGCGGCGGCGGATCTGGGTGCGGGCGCGGGCCAGAAGCTCGTTCTTGTCGATGGGACGCAGCAGATAGTCGTTGACGCCGATCTCGAGGCCGCGGAGCAGTCGCGTCGAGTTCTCGGGATCCGCGATCGCCAGGATCGGCACATGACGCGTGCGCTCCAGCGAGCGTGCCTGGCTGCACAGCCGCAGGCCGTCGAAATTGTTGAGGTCGAGCGAGACGATCAGGAGGTCGTAATTGCCCTCGGCGGCGTGGAACAGCGCTTCCGTCGGGTTCGGCTCGACATCGACGGTGTGCTCGGCCGCGAGCAGCGTCGCCAGCCGCTCGTAGGAGGACTCGCGGTCGTCAACCAGCAGGATGCGGCCGCCCTTGCCCGTATCTGCGACCGCGCTGCGCTCCGGCGCCTGCATGCCGATCTCGATCGAGGTGATGGCGCGCATGCGCAGTTCATCGGTCATCATCTTCAGCCGCGTCAGTGAGCGCACGCGCGCGATCAGCACGACATCGGAAACGGGTTTGGTGAGGAAATCGTCGGCACCGGCCTCCAGCCCGCGGTTGCGGTCAGCGGGGCTATCGAGCGCCGTCACCATCACGACGGGAATGTGGTGCGTGGCTGGATCGGACTTCAGGCGGCGGCAGACCTCGTAACCATCGATGTCGGGCATCATCACGTCGAGCAGGATGATATCGCACTCGGCGCGGCGGCAGATCGCCAGCGCCTCGGTGCCGTTCGAGGCGGTCATCACGTCAAAATATTCGGCGGAGAGTCGGGCTTCGAGCAATTTGACGTTGGCAGGGACGTCATCGACGACCAGGATACGCGCGGACACTGAAATTCACTCCCTACCCGATGAAACGTCGGACCGTCTCAATGAATTTGCCGACCGAGATCGGCTTGGACAAATAGGCTTCGCAGCCGCCCTCGCGGATGCGCTCTTCGTCGCCCTTCATGGCGAACGCGGTGACCGCGACGACGGGAATGGCGCGCAGCTCCGGATCGTCCTTGATCCAGCGCGTCACCTCCAGGCCCGAGACCTGCGGCAATTGGATATCCATCAGCACGAGGTCGGGCCGCATCTTGCGAACGAGGTCGAGCGCCTCGTAGCCGTTGCTGGTGCCCGAAGTCTGGTAGCCGTGTGCCTCCAACAGGTCGCGGAAGAGCTTCATGTTGAGCTCGTTGTCTTCCACGATCAGGACGGTCTTAGCCATCCCGCCCTCCTGATTGGCCCGAAGACCGATACATATGACGCCTCAGGCGCCGCTCGCCGGCGCTTCGAAAACTGGATTCAAACTAGCCTCAGATTTGCTTGAGTTTCGTTAAACCCGAGGGTCGACTTTTTGCGATGTGGTTTCCAGCTGCTTGTCTGCGGTCGCAAGACTCAGGCCGAAGACTCGGGCATGATGATTCCAAATTAGAGACCGAAAGTTAATGGAAAGGCAAACCGCCCCCTTGAAAAAGCCTGTTCACAACCCCCGTGAAGTCGCTGAAATCGTTGCGATTCAGGCGCTCTCTTTCGTTGCGAGCGAGCCTGAGCGGCTGGGCCTGTTCCTGGCCGAGACAGGTGTCGGTCCGGAGACCCTGCGCAACGCCGCCTCGGATCCGAATTTCCTCCTCAGCGTGCTCGATTTCGTGATGCGCGATGACGCCACCGTGAAGGCCTTTGCCAGTGCCTCGGAACTGCATCCGACCAACGTTGCCGCGGCGCGGCAGGTGCTGGGCGACGCGCTCGGTGACCCCTCCTGGGAGCGCGACGTGCCGTGAGCACCCCCGACCCGGCCGGGCCCCGCTGCTTCTGCCGGGATTGTCTGGCCGATCTGGATATGGGCGTGCGGCGCTGTTCCGCCTGCGGTTCCCCTCGCCTCGTCCGCCACCGCGCGCTGTCAACGCTGACCATCGCCCATATCGACTGCGACGCCTTCTATGCGACCGTCGAGAAGCGCGACAATCCTGACATCGCCGACAAGCCCGTCATCATCGGCGGCGGCAAGCGCGGCGTGGTGTCGGCCGCCTGCTACATCGCGCGCACCTATGGCGTTCGCTCGGCCATGCCGATGTTCAAGGCGCTGGAAGCCTGCCCGCATGCAACCGTGATCCCGCCGGACATGGCGAAATACGTCCGCGTCGGCCGCGAGGTGCGTCAGGCCATGCAGGCGCTGACGCCGCTGGTCGAGCCGCTCTCGATCGACGAGGCCTTCCTCGATCTCTCCGGCACCGAGCGCGTGCACGGCATGGTTCCGGCCAAGGTTCTGGCGCGGTTCGCCCGCAACATCGAGCGCGACATCGGCATCAGCGTCTCCGTCGGCCTGTCCTGCAACAAGTTCCTGGCCAAGATCGCCTCCGACCTCGACAAGCCGCGCGGCTTCGCGGCGCTCGATCAGGAGGAAGCCCGTTTGATGCTGGCGGAAAAGCCGGTCGGCTTCATCTTCGGCGTGGGACCGGCGACGCAGGAGCGGCTGGTCCAGCGCGGCTTCCGCATCATCGCCGACCTGCAAAAGGCCGACGAGATCGAGATGATGCGGCAGTTTCCCAGCGACGGCCGCAGGCTGTGGCGGCTCGCCCGCGGCATCGACGACCGCCACGTCGAGCCCGACCGCGGCGCCAAGACGATTTCCAGCGAAACCACCTTTGAAACCGATATCCGCGATTTCGCAACGCTGGAAAAGATCCTGTGGCGGCTCTGCGAGAAGACGTCATCGCGGCTGAAGAGCAGCGAGCTTGCCGGCTCGACCATCACGCTGAAGCTGAAGACCGCCGACTTCCGCCAGCGCACCCGCTCGCAATCGATCGCGGCCCCGACGCAGCTCGCCGCGAAGATATTTTCGATCTGCCGCGAGATGCTGGCGAAAGAGATCGACGGCACCGCCTTCCGCCTCATGGGCGCCGGCGTCAGCGCGCTCCGCGAAGGCTCGGCCTCTGACGACACCGACATGCTCGACCGCCGCGCCGCGCACGCCGAACGCGCGGTGGACAGTTTGCGCAAGAAGTTCGGCAATGCCGCCGTCATTCGCGGCATTGCCTATGACGGGCCGGAGAAGGCGCAGGAGTGATGGATCCACCCTTCGCCTTCCACATCGTCATTGCGAGCGCAGCGAAGCAATCCAGAGTCTTTCCGCGGTGGCAGTCTGGATTGCTTCGCTGCGCTCGCAATGACGGGATTCGGCGGCGCCGCTTGCCGAGAGGCAGACAGCGATGACGGCTGAACGCGATCTCACTAGCCTACTGAGACACATGAAGCCGGAGCTCCGACCAGGCACCTTCGTGTTTTGCACGATCCCGACAAACGCAAGCATTCCGTCAGAGGTCAACCCGCTGGCGACATTCCGCGAGCAGGAAGGAACGACGCTCGTGATCTTACGCGAAGAGGCTGAGGCGGCTGGACTCCGCTACGCGTTCGCCTCGCGACTGATCACCTTGACGGTTCACTCCGCGCTCGATGCGTTGGGCTTTCTGGCGGAAGTTACGGCGCGTCTTGCCGAAGCCGGCATCAGCGTGAACGCCGTTTCGGCTTTCCACCATGATCATCTCTTTGTGCCGGCGGACGGAGCCGACGAAGCGATGGCTGTTCTGCGAGCCATATCCGCAGCAAAGTAGGATGGGTAGAGCGAAGCGAAACCCATCAAGCTCCTTCGGCGCAACAAGGGCGATGGGTTTCGCTTCGAGGCTGGGCAAGTATCTGTTTTGCGCCCACCTTACACGGCGTATTCGAATGTTGGACGAATTTGGCCTCGGAGTGGCGGTGGGGCGGCCCGTAGCCGGGCG
>NZ_LGHM01000074.1 GCF_001908185.1 Bradyrhizobium sp. AS23.2 | reverse complement strand
AGGCTTCTACAATCGAACTCGTCGTCACTCCGCCATCGGCTTTATCAGCCCGATCGAGATGGAGCTAAAAGCAGCTTAACCCTGTCCATTTTTTCGGGGGAAGATCAAGTCAAAACGCTTTTGTGAGGTTTAGGGCTCGCTGTGCTAATAGGGTGAGCGGTCAAGATAAGCGTCGAATGCGGCGGCAACAGCGCGAACAACAAATCGGTGCTCCCGCTTTACGCGGATTGTTCCATTGTGGATGTCCACGATTCCGTCCTCGGCGAGCATTGGCAAACGTTCAGCTGAATTGAGAAAAGGAATGGGATCAAATCCGTAAGCGGTACAGATTGCCGGCACATCGACCTCCAAATCGCACATCAGGCGCTCGATAATTGCGGCGCGCAGACGGTCTTCGTCGCTGAGGCGATAGCCTTTCGACGTCGGCAGACGGCCGGCGTTGATGCGCCCGCTATATGCGTTCGTTGCGACCTCGTTCTGGACATAACCGTCACTGAGGCGTCCGATGGCCGACGTGCCGAAGCCGATCACCGTTTCACAAGTGTCAGCCGAGTAACCCAAGGAGTTACGTCGCAAGCAACCAGCTTTTTGCGCCAGCGCGAGCTCGTCATCCGGCAAGGCGAAATGGTCCATCCCAATTTGACGGTAGCCGGCGGCGGCCAAAATATCGGCCATAGCCGAAGCCTGTTCAGCGCGAGCAGGATAGTCCGGCAGCGTCGTCTCATCGATCATACGCTGACGCCTCATATACGAAGGAACGTGCGCATAGCCGAAAACCGCAAGCCGGTTGGGTCGCATGGCCACTGCCATGGTCGCGCTCTGCACGCAGGACTGCACCGTCTGGTTTGGAAGGCCGAAGATGAGGTCGAAGTTGATGCTACTTATTCCATGCTGGCGCAGGTTTTCGACGGCCATCGTCGTCTGCGCCTCAGTCTGATTCCGGTTGATCGATGCTTGAACAATAGGATCGAAGCTTTGCACGCCGAGGCTCGCGCGGTTCACTCCGGCTGCTCCTAAGGCGTCGGCCATCCGGGCCGTGAACGTGCGTGGGTCGATCTCGATAGCGAGCGTTGCCGTTTTCTTGAACGCAAAGCAGCGGCGCAAGTGTGCCATCAAGGCCAGGAACTCCGCGGGCTCGATTAGAGTCGGCGTTCCGCCGCCGAAGTGCACGTCACTCACAGGGAGCTCTTGCGGCGCTTTCTCAGCAACCAGGCGGATCTCCTTTCGCAGCACCTCCAGATAGCTGAGAATGGGCGCATCGCGGCGGGTGAAGGCTGTAGGAAAGCCGCAATACCAGCAGATCGAGCGACAAAACGGAACGTGGAGATAGAGCGACACGGGCTCGTTCGGCGGCAGGCGGCTCAGCCATGTTTCATATGCGTTCGCGCCGACCGCCTCGGAGAACTCCGGTACAGTTGGATAGATGGTGTACCAAGGTAAGCGGGGATCGCAGTACTTTTTCAGGAGTGAAGTTTGCAACGTTACAGTCCCTTGCTGCTGGAAGACTTATCCTGATCGCTGCGCTCTCCAGTGTCTTTGCGCTATGTCAATCGAGCCGCTTGAGCCATGCGTTCCTTACCCTGCCGGCACAGAGCAGTAGCTGACGGCGGGAGCGATAGCGATCGTTCATGCAAATTTCAATAAGTGATGTTCATTTTTTGAGGAGAGAAGAGATGATCACGTGGCTGTAATTGGCCAGTGTGCCGTTCTGCTTATCGACCCCTGAGCCGCATAGGATCGTTGACATGCTTGGCACCTGGGCGTTTCGAGCTGTATCGTTCTCCGGCACTCAAAATGATTGCTCTCCAAGGACTTGTAAGCTGCATTCAACAGTCGGACCTGTCCGGACCGATCTCGGTGCGTTTCTGGGCCGGTTTTAGTGGAAACGCTGCTGGGGACGCTCACAGCCTTCGAGACCAGAACGTCAAAATCCAGACGGGGCGAGCTGGCCGGATCAGGTTAATTCCGGCTGCATAAGAACAACGTGGTGCGGGAGAGTTCATGACTTTGAAAACGTAGGCCGGCGCCGTGCACGAGTCGAGTCGCCATTGTCCGAACTGTAATCACGAGAGTTCGCCTCGCGATTCTGCGACGCGCCCTTGATGAAGAAGCTCGCCAACGCGTTCAATAGAAGGTAGCGGAAAGATGCGGGGGCTCTCCGGAAGGCTGAGGCGTTGCGCCAGGAACGGGAGCGAGGCCAATGAATGAGCAGATCGAGGACCAGGTGGATCCAACGGTTGGCGCCCGAGTGCAGCTAAGCCCTCGCAATGGAAGCGAAGAAGGCTCGGGAGGCTGCTGGGATGACTGATGTCACCGACGGGGACTTCATCGCCGTTCTTCTGGCGCATGCAAATTCGGTCGCAGCCTCCGCCGCGCCGAAGCACCAAGCTCCATTCTACAACATGACGCAACGTTCGATTCAAGTCTGCTTTGGTGCCGCGCATGAAATAACTTAATAGCGCACGGCAATGAGGGGCTGAGCCTCAATTCCGCCACGCCGCTTGTTTCATTCTCGAGAGTGTCATCACGGATGTACTGATGATGTTGGGGCGGACCCGACGCACTTCCACTCCCGGTCTAGTGCGTCGGGGCGCCTTGGTTACGACTGGATCCGGCGGTAAGGTACAGAGCTTGCAGTGCGCGCTTGTGTGGTTGAGATTCGCGAGAATCAATCCGGACTGATTATCTTCGGCACCTAGACATGAAGACATGCGCGTACGAGGGTTGCTGATCAAGACGTCGGTGAAACCGCCACGGAAGTAAGTCGAAACAAGCGACGCCCACCATTCAGATGCGGACGAATGCGATATCGAAGTCGGTCGAGTCGGCTTGGACAGTCCAGCGTTCTCCTGCCTCACCGGTGCCAGCCAAATGGTCGCGCCGTCGTGGCGCATCGATCTTTGGTCGAGGTTTGGGATCTCTATCGGAAACTGCCGATGCCCGCGTGAGAGCCGGAGTCTCCTGTCAAGCGCGCTTCCGTGCCTTCGGCAGCAGCGCGCCGCCCGCTCGTTGGCCAAATGCCGTCGAAACCTACAATTCACTGCTTAGCTTGTGACCAAGAACGTCCTTCGTGTTGCTCAGCTCGAGCGTTGGAGTACCGCCCACACCAGACGTCTTGTAGATCGCTTCGCGGCTCAGTCCAGTCTAGCGCGAGAACTTCGAAGCTCCCCGAGCCTTGGCTAATGCACGAACGATCATCGCGCACAAGCGCTGGTTTTTGGATAGGCGGCCTGTTGATCCGGCATCTGCAGCTAGTTCTGAAGTAGAAGTTGGATGCATTAGGGGGCATATCAAAAACTCCTTTGTCCGATGCTTGGCGGTCCTACTATCCTGGTTTTGCCGCAGCGCGGGAGACCCATGGGGCTGCCCTGCTGAACCAAGAAGGCGATACCGCGCGGCCATAGTCGATTCACAGTTCGCAAGCGCCTTCGGCAACCGATTTCACATCGCCCGCCCGGAGCCAGATATCAGCGGCATCCGCGAGGTAATAACGCCTCTTTCAAGGTGCTCACTTGATAGTCCCACGCCGAGTTCTAAAGGGACGTGTATTGGTCAAGTTGAACCGCCTCGGGTTTGCCGGAGGCCATTTGGTTTAAGTTATGCCGCCATGGCCGATTGTTCCAGCATGGCGTAGTAGCGTTGCTCGGCTTCGGCCGGCGGGATGTTTCCGATGGGCTCCAG